>NZ_JAVRCK010000115.1:0-22563 GCF_034530815.1 Nostoc sp. DedSLP03 | reverse complement strand
CGAACACTATTTTCTTTGTTTTACCTCTATTTCTCCTTAACCGAGCAGTATTGAGTTGGTATCTCTCCCCACCTTGGGCTCAAACAATTCCGCCCGTTGAGGTAAATTTACTGGAGAGAGTTTACCTGAAAACTACGAAAACATTTGGTTACTGTTCTGGTGTCCAGTGGAAACATGAGTGTTGGCTTTATACAGTCATTTGTGGTGATGAAATTGTCCACGCTACAGAACATCAAATCATTGGGACTGGTCAATTAGAAGCTCTCACAGTGCAAAAACCTGCTTTCGCTTTAGGACAGAAAGTAATTCTTTGTTCTTATGGTGATGACACAAGACAACGGCTGATTCTGGGGGTTGTACTTGTGGATAAGTTTTGGTTTTACCTTGTCGAATTGGTATCGCCAACATTGACCGAAACACCGACTATACTTAATCGCTTCTCATTGGTCGGTGAAAAAAGTTTGGTACGCGTAAATGCCTGAATCAGTTCACTATTTTGTTCAATAAACAGGTAATGAATTATGTTGATACATTCATGGCGCGGCTCAGAAATTCAGCAAATGCCCCAAGATGGAGAAATAGGTAGATACAGTATCCCAAAGGGCTATGTGAATGCAACTCAAATGTGCGCGGCAAATGGGAAACTTTGGGGACATTACAACGAAAGAAAATCTACAAAAGCTTACTGGTTAGAGCTTTCTAACGACATCGGGATTCCGATATCGTCACTGATAATCGAAGTTGAAGGACGTGGAAGTGTTCAAGGTACTTGGGTATATCCAGAGGTAGCAATTGATTTAGCTCAGTGGGTATCTATTCCATTTCGCATCTGGGCGAACAGAACCCTAATGAAGGTAATGTTCTCCAGTGAACTAGAGCAAGAACCAATACCAGAGCCAGAGAAACCGCCAAAAGCATTAGTCCCGTCCCATGAAGCTGCACAGTTAGCTCTGTTGGTGGGTGAATTCGCTGGGTTAGAAAAATCCCTCACCGCACAGTTAGCTGTTAACGCTGCCACCAGAGTTAATCCCGCACTTAAACCAGCAGCCGATGAACTCAAGTCGGCGTTCGCAATTACCAATGTCAGTGATGACACATATCTCAAGCCTACAGATATTGGCGAGAAAGTTGGGATGAGTGCAGTGGCAGTGAATAACTGGTTGATTCATGCTGGCTTGCAATACAGAACTGATGACAAGAAAATCCCATATCGTCCAACCGACTTAGGTAAGCAATGGGGGCGGATGGTTTCAGCGATCGCTAAAGGTTCAAATCAGACTGTCTTTCAGCTACGGTGGTTGCCAAGCATTACACAATTGTTTAATGAACGCAACTGAGGTGAAACAGTGGAAGAACAGATTGATGAAATTGGTAAAGAGATTAGCCGTGCAAAATACGATCACGCTAATTGAATTACAAAGTATTCACAGTTAAGTTAGCAACTTTCTCATAATCAATCAAGCATCTTAACTCTTAATAACAAAGTAACCAACATGAAAGCCATAGTCACAGTAGTTGAAAAAGTTACATCTGAAGCCCACATTAATATTCCTGACGGTTTAGCAGTAACAGCAATTAAGCAGCATATAACAGACCTCTATAACAGTGGTGAGATGCTGACTGAGATGAACATTTTTCACGTTGATTTTGAATCTATTAGCGCTCACATTGATTCAAAACCTTATATCACTTGGCATCAAGGCAACCCTTATGATCACCGTCAGTATTACTTTTGCAAACTGGGAAGATTTAGCTTAACTCTGTTAACTGACACAGAGCAAAATTTAACTCGTACAGAAGCTTATTTGGGGAATTTTAAGCAACTTATTTACATATCAGAAAAAGAGATATCTAAAGAATTGGCAACAGTCGAACTCCAAAATTTCTTAAGTAGATTAGCTGTTGAACTTCAAACTTTAAGCCACATTGAATTTTCAGAAAAAGTCTGAAATTAACATTGAAAATAACAGGAGTTAAACATGAGGCTAACAACATTAGAAGGTGAATACCAGTGCATCGTGATTGACCCTCCTTGGTTCTATCGGTTGAGAAATCAGGATAAGACTCACCGAAACCGCATTAACTACAAGCCAATGCACATAGAAGAAATACTGTCATTGCCTGTTCCAGACTTAAGCCATCCTACGGGGTCAGTTCTTTGGCTGTGGTACACCAACAATCACATGATTGAAGCCGCACACTGCTTAGAAATATGGGGATTTGAACTCAAAACCATCCTAACTTGGGAAAAAGTTACTAAGGATAACACTAAAACACATCTAGGTGTCGGTCATTGGTTGCGGAATTCGACTGAACATTGCGCTTTGGCTGTTCGTGGGAATGTGAAAGCTTTTGCTGGACGGACACTCACAAACCAGTCAAGCATTTTACACTCACCCCGTCGTGAACATTCACGTAAGCCGGAACTGTTTTTTGAACTTGTAGAAAAGCTGTGTCCTGATATGACCAAGCTGGAGATGTTCGCACGTTCGTCTAGAGTTGGCTGGGATTGTTGGGGTGATGAGGCTCTGAAGTTTGATCAGCCTGTTGAGGAACGTGATGGAGATACTTCGTTAAGTGCTTAATTAGAGCTAATTTAAGCACTTAAAGTGTACTGAACCTAGAAAACTAAATATTAAATTCTTCAATGCTAATTTTCTGGCAGATTGTCAGTTGTAGAAGACTGGTATATTTGACGCAATTCATCAACTGTAGTTGCTGTTTTTATCCCATTTCTCACTGCTCTTAATAGTTCAACGTCTGACAATGATGAAATTTCTGGCACTAGGTTTAATGCTTCAGGGCCAAACTTGAGTTCCAAGCCTAATTTTATTGCTTCTACCAATTCTTCCATTCGGGCAATTCGCTCAAATGATGTCACGTACTGCATACGTTGTTCTGCCTCTAATTGTTCTACTTCCCGTTGAAATTCTCGCTCTAAATCTAATGGTAGCGTCAACATCCAGTCAATAAAAGCCAAAAGGTTAACAACAGCCTCGCGTTCAAACCCCTGCTCATATAGCCGACGTACTAAAGCCAGTTTTGACTGCTTTCTTTCTAACCTATCACTCAAGGTTTGCATTGCCGCTAAGTGAGCCATTACCACTGTAGCGAATGGATTACGACTGGCTTCTAGCTCCAAGAACCTTTGTTGATAGTCTAGCAGCTTGATTACAGGAAACTGAAAATCAACTGTACAACCAAACAAATCGTACCCAAACTGCGATGGTCGCCAGTTGATGTTGTCATCCCCCAGTACCGCGCATGATGCAACAGAGCGATCGTAACGGTCAAAAATCCGATAGTTATAAACAAACATACGTTTCGGAAAATTGCTTTCTTCTTGGCTTTGGACTTCGACATGGATCAATAGCCAAGATTCTTCACCCCCAATACGGTAAATTTTCACCAATTTATCAATCAGTCGCTTTCCTAATTCCGCATCACGGACTACTTGCTGTAGCTCCTGGTCAAGAAACTCAAAACCTCTACTCCAATTAATTTCACTATGCGCTTGGGGAAAAAAGAACAACATGAAATCTTCAAAATACAACTGTAGTATTTGCTTCCAAGGAGAATCGTATTCAGTAAGAGGTGTTTTATTTGCCATTTTCAAATGTATTGTCTAATTTCAAATTTCAGAGGTATTTATGCCAACAAACATAGAATGGACAGACTTAACAGATAATATCATCCGTGCCAAGGGAGGCGGTTGGTGGTGTCAAAAAATCTCAGAGGGATGTAAAAATTGCTATAGCGAAAAACTGAATCAAAATTCTTTCTTCGGTGGAAACAAACTACCCTACTCTGGGCAACCACCAGAACTAACACTTGATACAGAAGCTATTCGGAAATGGGGCTTTCAAAGGAAACCTAAAAAGCATTTCGTTTCTTCAATGACCGATGTTTTTGGTGAGTGGGTTCCGCGTTTTTGGCAACATGAAATATTAGACGGAATGTTCGTAGCACCAAAGCAAACATTTCAAATCCTTACCAAACGCCCAGAAATTATGTTGTCATCTGTAGATGAATGGCTTTCTAATCATGGGCTAGAGGAATTACCTTCTAATATTTGGGTTGGAACTTCTATAGAAAACCGTCGCACTCTTGAAGAACGTAGTCAATTCCTTGCCCAAATTCCAACTAGTGTTAGGTTTTGGTCAGTTGAGCCATTACTAAAAGATTTGGGCGATATTAGCCAATATTTGAATGATGTCCAGTGGCTTATTATCGGTGGTGAATCAGGGACAGACTCTAGACCATGCCATATCGAATGGGTCGAGTCTCTCGTCAAACAGTGCAACGAGTCAAAAACGCCTGTATTTGTCAAGCAATTGGGGTCAAATATTTATTTGAATCAGCAACCTTTTAAAACAAAACACGCCAAAGGCGGCGAACTTGCTGAATTTCCCCAACAGATACAAATTCGGGAATTTCCCAACTTCACTTGTGATTAGAAACAAATCCCTCGATTGTTAAGAGACTTTCGAGGGAAGGCAATTTTTATTAGGTATATCATTATGACTTTAGCAGAAAATCAGCTTAATAATCGGACAGCTTTTGAAGTCTTCATTCCCGGTTTTTTTGATGATTATCCACTTGAATCATCAGAATTCCGGCTGTACGCGCATATCCAAAGAAGAGCGGGTGTAAGCGGTTGCTTTGAGTCTATTCCGAAGATGGCTAAACATTGTTACATCGCTCTCAAAACTGCCAAAAATGCTATCAAGCTTTTACTAGCCGCCGGAATGATTGAAATACAAGAACGTATTGGAACTACTAACATTTATACTCCCACTTCACCTTCTTTGTGGGTTTCTCCTGACCAAATTCAATTACTTCGTTCACAAATCAAGACAACAAAAGAAACCCCAGTCAAAATTAACCCCAGTCAAAATTGCACGGGGGGTGGGGTCAATTTTGCACCCAGTGGGGAGGTCAATTCTGCATGGGGGGTGGGGTCAATTCTGACCCACAAAGGTATTCCCATTAAGGTAATCCCATCTAAGGAATTCACACTAAGTGCAGTGCCCCCAAAAAACGAGTGTGTGTGTGAAGAAACTAACTTGGATTTACAACCAAACCAGGAAGAAGAACCAATTCCCGAATCTTCGTCTTCACAATCAAACCAGGAAGAACCAATTCCCGAATCTCTCACTTCGTTGTCAAATCAATCCGAGACTTTGCATCAAACAGACATTCCCTCATGTAGACCTACTATTGCGGCGGGTTTGTTCGATAAAAACGAACAAGCGAACAAGAAACCAAGCAAACCAAGATTTCAGTCGATTGATGATTTGCTCAATCACATCTTGCTTGACCCCGGCATCTTAGCATCTGAGCCTTTACCCGCAGTTTACAGAAATGAAATCAAGCTCCGTTCTTGGCGTTTCCCTTGGCGCACTTCTTGCAGAGACAAGATTTACCAAACCTGCGATCGGCGTTTGGTGGAGTTAATCGCTAAGGAGAGAGCCGAGTGGGACAAGGTTAATTGGCAGCAAAAAGTCCCCACTGTGATCAAATCAATCAGCAATTTGGAGGTGAGTAAAGCTGGTTTAGAAGAACTGTTGGTTTATTGGTCAAAAGTTCTTGAATTATCTACGCCACAAACTGAACAATCAAAAGCCAATGACCAACCCATCGGTTACTACTCAAATCGTTCTCTTGATTGGCATAAAGCGACCTTCAGTGAACTTCTAGACCGCATGGATGAAGTTGGTAAAGACAAAGCGATCGCTTCTTTCAGCAGCCGTTATGACCAACAAGATCCAGGTGCAACGCTCAAATGGTTAGATTGGTTAAAACTTACACATCCTCAAATGTATGTGTACTTACATCCGCAAGCTGCGTGAGCAATATGGAATCTAGATTTTCTAGAAATCAAAATTTTCAAATGAGGTGAACTATGGCACAAGACAAAACAAACTTCACATCCCAACAAGACCGTTTACCCCCACAAAGCATTGAGGCTGAAGAAGTGATACTCGGTGGCATCATGCTCGACCCAAGTGCCATGAGCCGAATCAGCGATGCCTACGGCGGTAAACAACGCTTGGTAAGAGATGCTTTTTACATCAATGCCCACAAAGACATTTACCAAGCAGCCCTACGACTGTACAGCCAAGGATTACCAACAGACTTGCTTTGCATTACCAACTGGTTGTCTGATAATGGTTTATTGTTCCGTATCGGTGGACGCAATAAACTGGCCAGTCTGCTTGACCGTACTGTGTCAGCTGTGAACATCGATGTTTTAGCTGACTTGGTAATGGAAAAATACCAAAGGCGGCAGTTAATCCTTGCTGGCACTGAGATTGTTCAACTCGGCTATGCCACCGAAACTGATTTACCTGTAATTCTTGACGAAGCCGAACAAAAAGTCTACTGCATTAAGTCTGAGCATTCTGCCTCTGACTTGGTTCATATTTCTCATGCCCTAGCCGACACTTTCACCGAAATAGAAGCACGTCATGCTGGTACAGGTTCACCAGCACTGAAGAGTGGATTTTATGACCTGGACAGTATACTCGGCGGTGGTTTTCGCAAAGGACGGTTGTATGTACTAGCTGCTCGTCCTTCTGTTGGTAAATCCGCTTTGGCTGGTAATCTTGCTCTCAATGTTGCCAAAACTGGGAAGATGCCTATCTGCGTTTTCAGCTTGGAAATGTCTACTGATGAGTACGTACAGCGATTCTTGAGCAGTGAATCTGGCATTGAAAATAACTTCTTGGAAACTGGGAATGTCTCTGACAGCCAGTGGCAACCTTTAAGCGTGGCGATCGCAGAATTAAGCGAACAACAGATTTTCATCAACGACGAATCTTGCCCTTCTCTTAATGAAATCCGTAGCCAAGTCCGCCGAATTTCATCCCATTACGGTGGTGTTGGGCTTGTGATCATTGACTACTTACAACTAATGGCTCTTGATACTGATTCACGGGTGAACATGGCTCAACGAGTCGGTGAAATCAGCCGAGGATTAAAAAGATTAGCCAAAGATTTGGATGTGCCTGTACTGGCTTTGTCCCAACTCAACCGCGAAGTTGAACACCGTAACGATAAACGCCCTGTACTAAGTGATTTAAAAGACAGTGGTGCTGTTGAGCAAGACAGTGATGTTGTAATCATGCTTTACCGCGAAGAAATGTACAACCCCGATACCCCAGATCGTGGCATTGCTGAGTTAGTTGTTCGCAAGCAACGCAATGGACCTACTGGTACAGTCAAGCTTTTATTTGACCATCAGTTTACCAGATTCAAGAATTTATCTCGTGGTCGTAGTTTTTAAGGCTCTACTGGAGGATAAACATTGTCTTTTACGCAAGATAGGGAACTGAGAATGATTGAAACTTACCAACAGCTTTTACAACTTTGGGCGGCTCTTGCCCCTGATGAATGCTCTACCACTGACAGGGATTACAGGTTTAAGGTAAAAGTGCTGCCCGAAGTTGAAAAGTGTTCTTTCGATAACCCCTGGCGTTCGGTTACTTCCGAAAATCTTACTTGGCGACTTGATGTAGCTGAAGATGTAATTCTCAGACAGTTGAATTTTGTTCTTCTAACAGTTTTACATCGCTGTTCTAACCGTCAGTCCAATATTCATTTCACTTTCATAGAGCTTGGAACTATCGCCACAATCTGCAATGGGCTGAAGTCGCAAATACATCCACATCCGGCACTTGCGGCATTAGACGCTTATGTTCAATTGCTGAAGTTTTAAAACCCATGAAAGCACTTTCAGTCCGTCAGCCTTGGGCATGGGCAATCATTTATGCTCTCAAAAACATAGAAAACCGTGGCTGGCCTATCAATTATCGCGGCGACATTCTGATTCACGCCGCAAAAACCTGCACCAAAAAAGAGTACCAGTCAGCGAGAGAATTTTGCCAAAGAATGGGGGTAGAAATTCCAGAACTAATCTCTTTACGTCGTGGCCAAGTCATCGGTATAGTCACAATAGTGGATTGCAAGTTTTCACAAGTTGCGTCTGGCTGGGGGATGCCTGGGCAATATCACTGGAAGCTGGAGAATCCGTGAGAGATTACACCGATTCCTTACATTGGGCGATTGGGGATTTTTGAAGTACCAGATGATTTGGTCATGGAGGTGGCTGCTTGACTAAATCAGTAATATTTGAGTTATCTGCAATACCCGAAAAATTCTTAGAAGACGACCTTAGAGCTTCACAACTGCATAGCCAAGGATGCCTCTATCCGTATCTCGAAAAGAAAAAGCTACTTGATGGCTCAATAGTTTTTTACCCACGAGTTATAGGCCAACGTGACCCAGACAACCCGATTCAGTGGCGATGGGGTTTTAACTGGGAAGAACGAGTTGATGGATTATGGAAAGGACGAAGTATAGGCTCAATTCCCCCTGGTGCTGTCCACATGATTCGTCTAATGCAACAGCAGGGGGCAACTAGGGAAGATATTACCGCCTTTATCAAAAAAGCGAAAACCAAAAAGCCATCACCAAAATTAGATGTCTGCAAAAATTTTGATAACACAAAAATAAAACCAGTTCTTCCAGATGACGCACCGATCGCTATAGTACTTTTCGCTGGTGGCGGCGGGATTGAAGCGGGGATGGTGCAAGCCGGGATTCGTCCAGTTATTGCAGTAGAGTTTGACCCAAGTAAACCAGACTTGAGCAGGGCGATCGCTCTCAACCATCACCGTAACTTTCATGAATATGGCTGCAAAATCATTCAGCTAACAGTTCAAGAAATAGCACAGTTAGGATTTCTAGGTTTTCCCCGCCGCCCCGATTACCTCCACGCCTCCCCGGTGTGTGCCAACTTCAGTCAAGCTCTGCAAAAGCGGGTAAGGGTATTGAAACGGCTGATGATCTGAGTGCAGCGATCGCAGTAGCAGAAGCCATCCGACAGTTGCAGCCACGGGTGTTTACGCTGGAGAATGTGCCGCGCTATCAGAACAGCCAGAGTTTCAGTATTATCCTGGATGCTTTGGAACTTGAGGGGTACTCGGTCGATTACAGCGTGGTCAACATGGCTGACTTTGGGTTGCCCCAGGCGCGGCGGCGGTTAGTTCTGGTTGCAAGCAAAGGTTTTCAGGTTGCCCTATCCACGAAGAGTAAACCTTGTGGATGGTACGAGGCGATCGGGCATCTCATCCCCACCATGACCGATTCCCAACTACTCTCCAAACAACGGCAAGCGGTAGAACAATTTCTGACGGCTAACGAACCAACGCCATTGCTAATAGAAAGAGTGGGGGGACGTACAAAGTCCAAGTATAAACCTGGACACTTACCCTGTAACACTATTCTGCGATCCCACTTCACCGACCACAAAGGTTGCAACCGTAGTAAGTTCGCTGATATCTGGTTGCCTGATGGTACGGTCAAGTCTTTGTCAATTGCAGGAGCGGCGAAGTTACAGGGTTTTCTTAATTGGTATGAATTTCCCAAGGAAACTGCTACGGCGGGGTCAATCATTGGCTACTCTGTACCACCCAGTTTTGCCGCGCAGTTATTTACTCACATACAGAAAAATGAGTTATCTCAAAAAGATTAAGGGTAAGTAATTCGGATTAACTACCAACAGTTTTGAAATCATTTTAGTTACAATGCCCTAATTAAAGTGCCTAGAGTTGGCGTACCTAAAACTGAAGAGGCTAAATTCCCTGGGATATTCCCATCAATTATCCAGCAGTCAATCCCTAAACTAGAAATAGTCAAAAACTCCTCAACTTTCTTAGCCATCCCGCCAGTAACATCTACTGATTTGCTCTTGCCCAAGAAAGGTTTAATCTGAGAATAGTTAGCTTGAGTAATATTGGAAACTACTTGCCCATCTTGGTCATATACACCTGCATAATTTCCAACATTTATTAGTCGAATTTTAAACTTACCTTGAAGATAGAAGTATTTCGCTAGTTCTGCAAGCATTGCATCTGTCGAGAGGACAGTACCACCAATAGCTTTATCTAGAACTACATCACCGAAAACTAAAGGAATTAAACCTACTTGTAGACTACTTTCTATCACACTAAAGTCACTCTTCAACAGTTTCTTATTATGAGTTATTGTCATAGTAATAGGTGGCAAACTTACCACTGGTAAACCTGCCTGTAAAAAACTTTTAGCTAGTAGAAAATTTAAATCTAAAGCATCTTGGTGAACTAAGCAGAACCCTAGTTTTTCTCCCTCACCTGAAAAACCGTTAATTGTATTATATTTATTCGCTGATTGGTGGGCAAAAGAACCAGCACCGTTACCAATAATAAGTTTCAGATTAGGATTTTCACGTTTGATTAGGCTCACTTGCTCAACCAGTTCTGTTATAACTTCTCTTCGAGCAGTATAAGGTTTATCCTTGTCAGTAATTAAGGAACCTCCTAGCTTCACTAATACTAATTCCATAATCAAAGCTTTTGAGTATATTTACTGAGAAATATGCCAAATCTATTTACAGATATTTTCGTAATCATTTATCTTTTCTGTCAAGATTGTTGTGCTGAACTAGTTGAGACTAAAAAGCTGCAATTGGTAGCTTCGAGGATTTATCAGAGATGAACGGTTGATTTATGCAACGCTAACTCCCTATTTTAGTTTTCATCTAGCAATGCCTTGCCTTTCCAACCGTGACTGCGCTTGGATTTTCCGGCTCTTGTGCTGGTTTGAGGGCTGACTTTGGTTTATCGGGAGTTGTGGGGGTGAGTCTTTTGCGCTTGGAGGTTGGTTGGTTCATGCAACCACCTCCAGACTGTAGGTGGTTGCTCCCGTATTGAGTTGTGTCATGATAGGGGAAGAGTTTTCTAATGTATCCCTAGCCTCACGAGAACGTTGGGGTTTTTCATCTATTTCTTATATATTTGCATTTCTTCTTAAATGGGTAAACACAAGAAAAAGCAAAAGAATGTCCCACCGTGGTTGGCGCACGAGAATCTGTTTATCCCTAAAACTGGCCAGCAAATAACTACAGATGCAGGCTGGGAAAAAATATCATTTGATGATGCTGCTAAATTTTTTAGCACCCAAACCATTCAAGATTGGTACGAATCTTTCATTGAAGGGTTTGATGATATCTCTGATTTACTATTGGCACAGGGTGTAGATATCGATTTAGAAGATGAAGCTGCTGTAGATAAATTTTTGGATAACTACAAGCCTCAACATATCAATGTAGTTATAGCTAAAGCTGTCTATAATATTCATTCTTGGGTCAGAGTTCTACTAATTTCCACTCCTGAAGATGAAGAATACTATTTTCACAACCATGAGATTAAGGCAATTCGTTTAGGCATTGGGTTGCGAAGGTATCTAAACTTAGACATTCCAGTAATTAATGATTGTCAAGATGCTGTGAGATATCTGCAAGGTAAATACCCGAACATCGCTTGGCAACCTAGACATTGTGTTTCGGTTGCTCATCGCCTGAAAATTGCTCAAGCCACCAAGGTCTACAACGAACAAACCTGGGATGAGGAGTGGAACGAAGTTCTGGATGAAGAATTAATTGTATCCGCTCAGTAAATCGAGGTAGAAACAAAAAATCAGAATTTAAATTGGGCGATCGCTTACGTTAGGCGCACTTTCACAAAAATACTCTACCGAGTTATTCACATCAATAGAGTATATAAATTTACTATAATCATCTTTTACCAGCATTTAGCTGATATCTTAGTAATTATTTATACCTCTGTATAAATACTGCAAATCTTGCCTATAGTTTACGTGGGGTTTCCCTTGCGTCGGCACAGGCAACTCATACCATTTCTTTGTGAGGCTGCGCTAAATTCTCTTGGCTTCTTTCTTTGCGTTCTTTGCGCCCTTTGCGGTTCGTTTCTTATTTAGTTTAGCGCATCTTCATACAGAATTGGTATCACAACCGAACACTAAAAAAAACCTATGTTTCGACTCGGTGAGTTGGTCGAGTTTCGATTTTACGGTGATGGGTCATCAATTCAGATTGTCCAGGGCATTTTTAAGCTATGTAGGCAATAACTAAGGCTCTATTCCTTCATCAATCCAAGCATCAATTGCTGTTTTTACCTCTAATTCAGTCACGGCAGACCATTCTTTTTCGTTGATAGTTGTTTTAAATACCGCTCTTTTACCGTGACCAACTTTTTCCATTGAGTGTCCGCGATACACATTTTTAGGCTTAATCATTTTTCTTAATCATCTTTATAGAATATTATAAACTTTCGCTCAACAACATAAAACGTTGACTTAGCTAATCTCCCATAAATCCTTGCAAAAGAGATTTACAAAAACTATGATTCGTAGAGCGAAGTTAAACTAATTTGCATTGAGCAATGATGGGTATTTTTGTTTTTATTGTAGACTTCAGGGGTAAAGACAAAGATATTGATGCCTCACTAGTCTTTTTTAGCGTGCATTGGCACAACCAACACTTTATCTACTCGGTTTCCATCCATACTAACTACTTCAAAGCGTAATCCTGCCCATTCAAAATGTTCAGCCACTAAGGGAATATGCCCTAACTGGTTGACGACAAATCCCCCTAAAGTTTGATAGTTTACCCCTGCTCCTGGTAACAATTTTCTGATATCTAAAATCTCTTTCAACTCATCAATTGGCAACAGTCCATCTAACAACCAAGACCCATCTTCACGTTGCACCACATCAGGATCTGCTAGTTCTTCACTGGTTGGGATATCACCTACTATCGCTTCCACAATATCAGTGATTGTCACCAAGCCTTGTGTCACCCCATACTCATCTACGATTAAAGCAAGGTGAGTCCCAGATTTCTTAAATAACTCTAAGAGATTCAAAGCCTTCATGCTTTCCGGCACATATAAAAGTGGCTTTAGTAAGGCTTGCAATTCAATGGCTTGGCTTGGATTTTGGGCTAAAAATTCTTTGGTTTGCACAATACCTAATAAGTTATCAATGCTCTGTTGACCAACTGGGAAGAATGAATGAATGAATACTTTCAATAACTTGGCTGCGGATTTTTGACAACGGTTCATCAATGTCAAGCCAAACCATCTCTGTACGTGGTGTCATAAATGCACTGACTTGTCTGTTACCAATATTAAATACTCGCTCTACTACGTCTTGTTCCGCTTCTCCCAACAGACCTGCTTCATGGCTAGCTGCCACTAAAAGCTTCAATTCTTCAGTCGAATGAAGCAATTCTTCGCTACTTCCTGGTTCCAAGCCTATAAGCTTAAGAACCAAATTTCCTAAACTATTCAAAGCTTGCACAGCAGGCCGAAATATCACTAAATATAGTTCTAAAAGATTTATAACCGCAAAGGCTGTTCTTTCCGTGCGCTGGAGCGCTAAACTTTTCGGAGCCAATTCTCCCAAAACTATGTGGAGAGACGTAATGATTGTAAAGGCAATCACTACTGATAACGTATGAGCGCTAGTTTGCGATAAAGATTTTGGCAGCCAGTGGAAACCGGGTTCGACCAGTACTGCAATCGCTGGTTCTCCAAGCCAACCTAAGCCCAAAGAAGATATGGTAACACCAAGTTGGGTCGCTGCTAGATAAGCATCCAAGTTATTTACTGCCCGTTGTAAAGCTTTTGCACGGGGATGACCTTGAATGACCAACTGTTCGACACGACTACGGCGAAGCGCAACCAAGGCAAATTCAGCCGCCACAAAAAATCCGTTGGCTAGCACCAAGAAAATCACCGATAGCAATTTGCCCGCAGTAAGCCAAGTCAATGGACTGTTCATAACTATCTATTCTAGCCTTTGAACCTAATTACTACCGCGATTATTTTGTCAACACTAATTGCTACCTATTTGCCGACCAATGGTCGGCAAATATTCTTTCGATATGTGGGTAGACACATCATAAGTTAGAGCAATGCCGTACCACTTGCCTACGGCACGCGCCGCGAACGTGAAAGCAAGATTTGACAGGCTATTCGGCATCGCCCTCCGCTCCCGTCCCCAAAAAGCACTCCGCACCCATAAAACAAACGGCAAAATGTCTCTGATTCGCTGATAAGTTCTTGTATTCTGAGATATCTTTTCTTTGTGCAAAGCCGAATGATTCCTATAGATATGAAACGACTCATCAAAAAAAATCCTAACCCAGTTCGCAAGAAAACAGAAGTAACCCCACCACCCACTGAACCTATTGAGATGCTTGAGAATCAAAATATTCCTGAACCAGTAATTGAACGCAATCCACCTGTGTACATTGAAGACTACGTTTCCGAATCCGAATACATTTCTGAACACTATCGCCCCCTCCGCTCTGTGGGTAACTCTGGGTGGCAACCGTCTGATGTGTGGCGCGAGTTGAGAGTTGATGATTTTTGTCGTGGGTAAATTAAGCTCTGACTGAATAAAAATTAATATATCATGCTAATTTGCGTTCAAAAAAGCTATGAAATGCTTACTAGGCAATAAAAATAAACATTATTTACTAGTTTTTATTGGTTTTAGCACTGATTCGGGCTTTTGAGCTTTATTGTCGAGCCAGTTTTGATATCTAACTAATAATTTGGCATAACAGATACTGAAGAACCAAAATTATTAAGCCTTAAGCAAACTAGAAAATTTTCTAGCTTACTTAAGGTTTCGTTAAGTTATAGAGTTAAATATAGTGCTTGAATGAAAGTCTATATCCAGAGTAGTTAGTCAACTTCACTTTTGTGTAAAAAGCGAATGAATATTAGATGCAATTGTATGAAGATAATGTTTACTAAATTCAATTGGCAATACTTGCTGATTATACGCCTCTTGCAAGGCTCACTCCAATTGCAATTTGTTTAACAATATTTACCAAAAATACAAGCTCGTTTCAAATGTTATAAAGTTCATATAAATGATTTATCAGTGAAGTTTTGGGCTACAAGTAAATATTCTGGGGAGGGATGTGCTAAAAATGGTTTTACGGCAAGTATGCTGTGGTTAACATCTATATATTTGTTAAGTATTGCACAAGGCATTTAAAGTCTAGATAATTCATTAAATTTGGTTAATATAGCAAGTCATGAACAAAAAATGGGCTGCCAAACGAATCACAATAAATCTTGCATCTGCTGAAAACGAAAAACTTGAAAAATATTGTGCAAGTACAGGTAGACCTGCAACTGATGTGATTCGGGAGTTGATTCGCTCTCTCTCCATAACCGAGTTGTCAGCGTCTGAACAGACTACACCTACCCTAAAATATGATGTTCCCATTCTGAAATAATGGCAGTTGAATAACTTGGGTTTGTTTGGCGTTATCCAAATTGGACAAGGAAATCCCTAGCAACCTAATACTGCGGTTTTCCAGTGAAATCGACTCAAACAGCGCTTTGGCTATCTCAAAAATCGTAGAGAGTTCACTGATGGGAGCAAGCATTGTTTTACTGCGGGTTAACTGCTGATAGTCAGAGAATTTAACTTTCAATGTTAATGTGCGGCCACGCGTTTCGTGCTGCTCTAACCGTTGCTCGACAATTTGGGCAATCTGTTCAAGTTCTTGCAACATCTGGTTGATATCGCTTAAGTCTTGTGCAAACGAGGTTTCTGCACCAACTGATTTACGAACTCGATTTGCTTCAACTAGGCGATCATCTTCTGCTCTGGCAATCTTATAGTAATAATTACCTGCTTTACCGAAGTGGTGTGTTAACTCAGTCAGCGATCGCTCCTTTAAGTCTGCACCAGTGTGAATGCCGAGTGAGTGCATTTTCGCCGCCGTAACTTCTCCTATCCCGTGGAATTTTTCAATTGCTAGCTGTTCTACAAAGGCGATCGCATCCTCCGGTAAAATCACCGTTAGTCCATTCGGCTTATTCTGCCCTGATGCCATTTTTGCAAGAAACTTGTTAATCGACACGCCTGCGGTTGCTGTCAACTGAGTTTCCTGGAAAATCGCAGTTTTAATATGTCTTGCGATAGTAGAAGCGTAGGGGATGTTTTGCCTATTCTCAGTAACGTCAAGGTATGCTTCATCTAGCGCAACCCCTTCCACTAAATCACTGTAGCATTTAAAGATAGCGTGGATTGAAGTGGAAATCTCTCGGTAAACGTCGAATCTTGGTCTGACAAATATCAGTCCGGGGCATTTTGCAATTGCTGTTACTGACGGCATCGCGGAATAAATCCCAAACTTACGAGCTTCATAACTAGCTGCTGCAACTACGCCTCGCTGATTCGGGCTACCACCAACGACTAACGGTTTGCCTCGGTAGCTAGGGTTGTCCCTCTGTTCCACCGATGCGTAAAAAGCATCCATATCAACGTGAATTATCTTCCTCGTCTGCATTGTTGTTGAAGTATTAGTATTTCTACCAAGCGGCGAGAACGACTATTCTCTGGTAAATTTGTGATTTAATCTGGATATTTGAGAAATTTCTCACCACAATAGTACATTAGCACTAGTGCTTTTGAGCTTTCATCAGCTTTTTCATTGAGAAAGTTCTTGTAACAATAACGTTACACTTGATTGAATAGCATTTTGTCGTCACGTTGCCAACGCACGGTATGAGAGGGAGCAAGGGCATGACCTTTTTTTTAATTAAAAATTAAAAGTTAAAAATTAAAAATTAAGAAGGATAATAATTTTTAATTAATTTGGGGTACAAACCCCCACTAAATCAAAGATTTCAGTGGTCTACAATCAATAAATAGTGGGTTCAAGCCCCGACTGATAGCGCCGACAGCAAGCGAACCCACGTAAGCGTTGCATCTTGCAATTTTTAATTCATAATGTTTAATTTTTAATTGGAGCGAAGCGACTTGACTATTGGTGTTTGGGTTCTCGGAGATCAACTTTGGTCACAGCAATCAGCACTGCAAAGTTGCTTGCAACAAAAGCAACAGACTCCCGTAATTTTTATTGAATCTCTAACTCATGCAGGGCAACTTCCTTATCACCTGCAAAAACTGGTATTGGTCTGGTCAGCCATGCGTCACTTTGCTGCCGAATTGCGATCGCTTGGCTTCCCAGTAACATACGCTCAAAGCCAAGATTTCAATACACCTTTACTCCAATGGATTGAACAATACCAAATTACCGAACTGCGGGTGATGACTCCAACAGATCGCCCTTTTGCTAGATTAATTCAAAAGTTAAACTTGACAATTAAAGTCACTTTTACACCAAATAACCGTTTTATCTGGAGCGATCAACAGTTCATTGACTGGGCAGGTGGACGCAAACGCCTAATCATGGAGGACTTTTACCGCCAGGGACGACAGAAGTTCAACATTCTTATGTCCGGTAATCAACCTGTCGGTGGTCGATGGAACTTTGACAAACAAAATCGCAAACCACCAAAAGGCAAACTGACCTTACCCGAAGCTTTATGGTTTGAACCAGACTCAATTACACAAGATGTAATTGACTTCATTAAGCAATCTGAGGCATTCCAGGACAATCAAAGTTACTGGCTCCTTGAACCATTTCGCTGGGGTGTAACGCGACAGCAAGCACTACTTGTAATGAAGTTTTTTATCGAAACACGTTTGTCTTCATTCGGGCCATACCAGGACGCGATGGTGACTGGCGAACAGACAATGTGGCACGCGATGCTTTCTCCCTATCTCAATATTGGATTGCTTCATCCCTTGGAAGTTGTTCAGGCGGCAGAACTTGCATATTTAGACAACAGCAACGACTGGGAGCTAAACAGCATCGAAGGCTTTATCCGTCAGGTGCTTGGCTGGCGAGAGTATATGCACGGTGTTTATGTTTACCTAGATGATGACTATTCAGAACGTAACTGGTTTAACCACACTCATCCACTACCTGCTTTTTATTGGACTGGCAATACACAGATGAATTGTCTGCACCAGATTCTAACTCAGGTCAAACAAATCGGTTATGCCCACCATATTCAACGGTTGATGGTGTTGAACAACTTTGCAATGATAGCAGGTATCTCCCCCCAAGAACTTAAGGACTGGTTTCATGCCGCCTTTATTGATGGTTACGATTGGGTAATGCAGACTAATGTTATTGGTATGGGGCAGTTTGCTGATGGTGGGATGATTGCGTCTAAGCCCTATGCTGCTTCTGCTAACTACATCAATAATATGAGCGACTATTGTAAAAATTGTGCTTATAATCCTCGTGAACGCACCACTGAAAATGCTTGTCCTTTCAACTTTTTTTATTGGGACTTCCTGGCTCGTCATTACGACTTGCTAAAAGACCAGCCACGTATGACTCAAATACTGCGTAACTTGGAGCGCCTCTCTGCATCGGAACTTCAAAAAATCCGCTCTCTGGCTTCTAATTGGCACACCACACAAGCAGCAACCGTTGGACAAGGAAATGCCCAGTAGCTTGATGCTGCGGTTCTCCAGCAAGCGTGGACTCAAACTGTGCTTTGGCTATCTCAACTCAAAAATCGTAGAGAGTTGACTATTGATAACTTTTTAACTGTCTGTTTATCTCATCTCCTCAATATCCACAATATGAATATCGACCGATTGCAAGAACTTAAGCAGAAACTGACGAATGACGCAGACTTGTCCGATATCTGGCTATTTTATATGGATCATTTTGCGGATCTGCCGGAATTCACTGACATGGGTGAGCCTGCCTATAATGAATATTTAGATGCTGTCCTCCAAAAAACTTGTCAGCAGATGTTTGATAGGGCAATAAAGATTAGTGACTTTTTGCTAATCTACATCGCTCCATATCATTTATTTCATGGAGCTTTCTTTCTTGAAGGGCGTATTGGGGGTGTGATTTATTTTGAGGATATCAAAATTGGGTTAATTGCAGTGTCGGCAGATTATCCCCCTACCGATGCGGTTAAGTATTCACGTTTTACTGAGATGATTCAACTGTCGGCTCCTAATGGCAATGACCGCAATTGAGAGAAGCACAACTTATAGATGTTTCAAAAAGTACGATTACATTTCTTGAGACGGCAGCCGCAGTTTTGAATTTATGGTTGTTAAAAGAGGTTTTGTTGGATTGCAACAAGACAAGACGATTTCTCAAGGGCAGTGACTCTCACGAAAATACTCTACTGAGTTATTCATCTCAACAGAGTATATAAAATTACATTTATTAACTCTCATTAAAATTTAGTTTATACAATACTAGGTATCCATACCTCTGTATAAGTACTGGAAATATTGATTGTAGCGATCGCCAACTTTTCTTTTCCATTAATTCGCCTCCACATAGTTAGTGGAGCTGATTACTCAACATGAGAAATGAAAAACGCAGATATTACAGTGTAGCCAACGAAAAAAATCACAGTCGATATCATAAAAAACTCCTTTTTTAGCCAAAAAGTAAATAATATTTATTTACTTTAAATTTATAGCTAATACTAAGTGTAAACATCTACTAAAAGACTACTCTATTAAATGTCTAGAGGATGATTCGGCTTAACAAAATTATCTTTCATAGTCAGGGTGAAGTATATCTCAATAATTACAGTCATTATTGAGATATACAAATCACTAACAAGTGAGTAAAATTATTTTGGTCTGAGCAGGGCTACTCACTAAAATACGGATAAGGAAGAGTATGCTGCTCAAAGTTTGCTTGTTAGGCTACTAATGTCAGGCACTTACTCAGAAGAAAAGTACTTTCGCCTCAATCTTGGGTATTTGATTTTTTAGCTATCCCCAGATTCAGATCCCTCAAATAAGCGATCGCCATAATGTAGTCTATTGTTAGTGTGGAAACGAGCTATGCACAATACTGCTCATCTCAAGGTATATCCTTGACAGCAAGACAATAAAACTTTTGGGTTTGCTTGGGTTTGCTCCGAGAACTAGCTCTTTCCTACCTTTGAACAACCGATGCCAGTATTTGGTCAATCGCTGCCAGTACATCTGTATCTAGCTGTACTCCTGATGCAGCCGCATTATCAACAATTTGTTCTGGACGGCTAGCACCAATAATTGCTGAAGACACACGCTCATCTCGTAGTACCCAAGCCAGAGCTAATTGTGGCATACTCAACCCCAAGTCTTGGGCAATGGGTTTGAGCTTTTGTACTGCTGTTAGTGTACGCTCGTTAAACAACTCCTCCATCAAAAACGAATTCATCTTTTCGTTAGCAGCACGAGAATCTGGAGGTGCAGCTTGTCCTGGCTGGTATTTACCTGTGAGTACACCTTGAGCTAACGGCGACCAAACAATTTGACTGATGCCATTAGCTGCACATAATGGAAACACCTGTGCTTCCGGTTTGCGCCAGAGCATGGAATACTGGGGCTGGCTGGAAACAAAGCGTTCAACATCAGCCAAATTCAGTGCTGCTTGGATCTGCTGCGGACTCCATTCGCTAAAACCGATGTAACGAGCTTTTCCCTGACGCACTACCTCAGTGAGTGCCGTCATCGTTTCTTCTAAAGGCGTATTTGGATCGTAGCGATGGCATTGGTACAGGTCAACGTAATCTGTACGCAGTCGCTTTAAGGAAGCATCAATTTGTTTTCTGATTTGGGCTGCTGAGAGTCCTCGCTCAGTGGCTGACATGGGAAAGAAAACTTTGGTCGCTAAGACATAACTTTCGCGCTCAGTACCAAGCAATACTTCTCCCAAAAATGATTCAGCCCCTCCCTGAGCGTAAACATTTGCAGTGTCAATAAAGTTAATTCCAACCTCAAAAGCTTTGTGTATACAAGCCTCTGCATTTTGCTGCTCTACACCACCCCCATAAGTCAGCCAGGAACCGAGACTAATTTCGGAAACGCTCAACTCGCTGTTTCCTAATTGTCTGTATTTCATTTGTATTTCTCGTTTCACTGTTGTTTTCATCTTGATTAATCTCCAAGAAGCTATTTTTAGCGTATTTACAAACTTTGTCTCAAGCCACCACAGCTTTCCTCATTCAAATTGCAGATATTTCGTTTGTTTAAATATACCTAATGAAGAGTCTCAATCTCTGCGCCACTACTGCGATCGCTTTAAGGCATCTGCCCGAAAAAGATGATATTTATGTCCAATTAATAAATTCTTCGGCAAGAGACTCGTATTTTCCATCGATTTGGTGTACCTTGTTAATTCTGTGCAATTATTAATACCTAACTTCTTGCAACTTTACAAGGGACAAATTTTAAACCAATGCCTTCGAGGGAATACTCAATGAATACTTTTAATGAGATACATACAAAGAAAATCATCAAAAAATCCGACAAGCTTACCATCAGACAGATGAAATTAATCGAGGAGGCTGAAGACCAACAACTTCTAGCTAATACTGTCAATTCTACTGCCCCTGTGATTGAAATTGAGGAGAAAACAGTAGCAATTTCAGAGCTTAGAGTTCCTGACTATGTTCTATTCCTTGACAATCCTCCAGTACAATCTGTGGGCAATTCCGGCTGGCAGGTTTCTGATGTCTGGCGGGATATTCGGGTAGATGATTTTTGTAGTTAATTAAGGCAAGCAATTTGTATTGCTAGACGGTTGACCATCAAGGCGGTTGCAATTATCCACGATCCGAAGAGATTGAGGGACAGGCACCCGATCGGGGAGAAAAGTTTTCCCGAATGCATTCTTCGGCAGCAATACCTCTGTCTCTTCGCTGAACCAATATTATGGCAACCGCCTGAGCAACTTTTGTAAACTATCTTTGCACTCAGTCAAAGCTATAGTTGCATTGTGCCTATAATAAGTTACGGCTAGCCATAACTAAAAGTTAGCACCATGTTAGTGTGTATCGCTGGATTACGCATCAAAGGCGATACCAAAGACAAACAAAATTTATCGGCAGCGCAATAGTTTCTATTCCGTGGCTAACATGCAACCAGAGCGATCGCATGTTGGTGAGTGTCACTGTAACCAAAAGATTGCCGTTTTTGAAACCATAATCTTGCCGCAGACATAGCGCAAAAGTAGATTATTACGTTTAGTAGCCAAATAGAAAAAGTTGAGTTTTGAAATGATAAGCTTGCCGAAAGTATAAAAATCAAGCATAAACCTGCCGAAAGTTACGGTATTTCGTATGCTCAGCGACCGAGAGTTTGAAGACTGGTGTCGCCGCCTTTGTTTACCAGAGACGACAAAAGAGCTGGTGCAAAAAATACGTAATTCAGAACCTGTGAGGAAGGTAGGTGGCGGAGCAAAAAATGTTTGCGGCAGTTATCCAAGTCGCAAAATGGGGAAAACGATTCAGTTTGAATCTCATAAAGTAGAACTGCCGGCGATCGTAGAGTGCGAAAACGATGAAGATGTATTAGAGTACTATGACCAGCCAATTCGTCTAAGTTTATCATTTCATTCCCTGAGCGGACGTTGTGTAGTGACATCTCATACCCCGGATTTTTGGGTGATGCGGTGTAATAGTGGGGGATTTGAAGAATGGAAGAAGAGTGAAAGGCTCAAAACACTAGCTCAGAAACAACCTGCACGCTATCAGCAAAACGAAGATGGTTGTTGGCACGCGCCACCAGCAGAAACGAAAGTTCAAGCAATGGGACTATACTATTATTTACGTACAGATCAAGAAATCAACTGGATTGCTTACCGGAACTATCAGTTTCTTCAAGGTTATTTCAATCAAGAAAACACAGTTAAAAAAGAGGTAAGAAAAACAGTTGTTGAGTGTATTACGGCTAACCCTGGAGTAAGTGTGATTTTACCCCCTGCGTGACCAAATTTTAAACCATAACGTGACCATAAGT
>NZ_JAVRCK010000114.1:16314-22654 GCF_034530815.1 Nostoc sp. DedSLP03 | reverse complement strand
ATGATTTCGCTTTTTTACTATTTGCTTATTCCGGAGAGTGACAGAAGAGGGATATGTGCTATTGATGAAGATCCAGTTCCCAAGTTGCTGTTTTAATTCTGTATTTTGTGCAAGCTTATTACAAATTTGAAAGCTAGACCTCATGCCCAGATTCAGACTTCAAAACACTCAACAATTTCTCCTCCAAATTAGTTAAATAAGCCCACCTCGTCCTCCCCAATGGCTCCAAAAACCTCTGCACCGACTCCTCCAGCCCACTCGAATACACCTGACTAATGCTACACCGAACAGCCCGCCGCAGGCATCGCTAATCTCCTGAACCTGTTGACCCTCCGAAGCCAAGTAGCTCAAGGACTTCAGATAATATAGTTAAAAAGTATATTTATCATAAAAATTTTTCAATAACTCCTTTGAGGGAAGGTAAATCTTTCAAATCTGTAATGGATAACCCTTTTAAAGCGACCTCTGCTTGCTTGCGATAAGCTCGGAACTTTGATTTAAGAACTTCTTCTTCCTCTAACTTTGCCCCAGTTTCAAGTACAGAATTAACAGTCCCTCAAATTGCTAACGTAATACTCACAGCAACAGCTGCTGCTGCGATATCAATAACCCCTGTTGGGGGTAAAAATGATTTTGCCCATAGAAATAATGTTGTTGTTACTGCTTCACTTGCAAAAGCAGGAAGTAAACTAAATGCAGCCTTTGATGAAAGTATTTCACCAGTATATAAATAAGACAAAGCAACAATTGCAGAGGCTTGTGTTGCTGTTATGTAAGCTGCACTACCAGGAATGAATGCTTGAACAGCGACTGCAACCAATGCAGTTGCAATGATGGTTACTGCATAAGATTTCTTTTCACCCATGTGGCGGGCAAGTAGTAAATCCTTGCCTTTTGAACCTAAAAAATTTTCAATATCCTCCCGAAGCCCATATACACCACGAATATCTAATGGAGTCCCAGAGGCAGTTTCAGGATCATAACCAAATGCACAAACTGGATAAATCTTTTCTATATTTAGTACCTGCTTCCATTGATTAGTAACCTTTTCTAAAGCCGAAGGAGCTAACCTGTCCCACTCATCGATTTTGTTCAAAACCACAAATACAGATTCACAGTGCGCTCTCAGGTCGTCTAGATACCTTTTTTGAGATGCATCTGTCGCTCCAGTCACCACTAAAATACCTACATCAATGTGTTTTAGGAAATCTCGTGTAATCTCGCTATTTTCAGCACGGACATCATCAAGCCCTGGTGAGTCTATCAGCCTAACTCGCTCATCTAATCGCAGGATTTTTAATTGTGTTGTTATACCAGCCTCAGCACCTACTTGTGCTATGGCTTTTTTGCGGCTCCTTTTGAGTAAAGCATTAATCAGTGAGCTTTTGCCAGAACTAACTTTTCCAATAACAGCTATGTTTAAAGTCTTAGAAAAATCTTGAACTTTTTCTTCAAATTGAGTACTAGCATTTTCCCAAAACTCTTTCTCTTCAGAACTGTTAGCTGCTGGATTAAACATCTAAGCAAGCCTCTGTAACTATAGTCACATCTATTATGTAGCTTGCCTAAATAAGAAAATAACAGTGAATCTGCTTAAATCTTTAACCTTCATTTTTAATTTCCAACTCCAGAAGACTCAACACTTTCTCTTCCAGTGCAGTCAGATAAGGTCTGCTCAACTTCCCCAGCATCTCCAAAAACTTCTGCACCGACTCCTCCAATACACTGGAATACACTCGACTGATGCGATCGCTAATCTCCCGAACCTGCTGACACTCGGCAGGCAGGTAGTTGAAGGACTTCAGATGTTGCAAGCCAATGGTGTACTCTCCATCCCAGACTCTCACAGTGCAACTAAAGTCATTCACTGCGCTGACAATTGCCCAACAGCCACCTTTGCCTCTCAGTTCTGGATTATCTTTTGCAAGGATTTGGCAGACTTCACCGATTTGGTAGGTGTTCGGTACTTGGGTGCGTTCCATTATTTGCTGCACTACGTTTTTAACGATTCTAGCTGGTGGCACTTTACCCCCTGCCTGCTCCACCGCTTTTACCCACACTTCTTGCTGCTCGTGGGGTTCAAGCTTTGTCATCGGTCTGACTTGACGTTCGTTAGTCGGCAGAATTTGTGATCCATTGATTGTCAAATTCTCATCTGCCACATTTTGACAACCAATGGTTGTCAAATTTTCGTAAACACCAGCTGCGGCGATCAAATAATTTGATTGTTGCCGACTATGCCCAAAGCGATCGCGGCAATATTCCTCAAATGTGCGGTGAGTGGATCTGTATAACCTACGATCGCGTAATTCTGCCAAAGCCTTACCTGCCTCAAAAAAAGCCCGTTCTACCTTCCGTTCCAAGTGCAACCGATCGCGTTGTTCATCCTCGGTTAATTCAGGAACTTCAACAGCAGGAACGTCAATGATTGCTGAAGCTGGATCTTCTGAAGAGGCGATGTCTGAGTTGGGTGATTCTGGATTGCTGGTGGATGCAGGAGAGGTGGCTTTCTTGGGGTTACGGGGTGGGGTTTCCATTTATCCACCTCTTTTAGCTTAAGTATGCTCAGGAACAAAAATACCTATGATGCCTCCTTATTAGGCGTTAACCATAATACCTGAGTATTAGGTTTAGCTGGTTTACCAGTATTAGATAGTTGCTCATTTTCGGCTTTTTGTAACGCTTTTGATTGAATATCCTCTGTCGTGGGATCGCCTTCATGATCAAAAGTGTAGTCAAACAAATCCCCAGGTGTAATTATTCGGTTCTCACCTGCGGCTTGATACGCCTTTGTTAAACCATTACATAAGCTGTTTAAAACTCTCCCACTGATCTGTTCAATTTCATCAGCGTTTTTCAGTTTTGAAATGGAAGTTGGGTGGATACCCGAAAGTTCAGCAAGTTCTTTATTGCTGATTTTCTTCTCTGCCATTAATATTCTTAGCCGCCAACGAATCATCTTTTGAGAGTCTTTTTTTGTTTTCCTTACTCTCATAGTTTCCTCCACTAATGCTTTTATAGCTAGATAGCTTACTGAAAGCGATTCCTTCAAATATAGCAGCCATAAGAATTAATATGCAAGCTTGACAAATATATAGCGAGGTCGCTATATTTATAGATAGCAAAAAGCGATCGCACCTCTCTTGCAAATTGGAAGCGATCGCTTTTTGCAAAATATCCACCATACAGATGGCGTAATCAATATAATGACATATCAAACTTACACACATCAACACCTTCAACTAAAATCCATAGCCCAACTCAAGCGCATCTACAGCGAGATCGGCTGCACAATCGAAGTTACAGACAAACGCTGCAAGGACGAATGGAGAAGTGCAATCGCTAATTACCAAGCCAGCAAGATTCAGAAACTCACTCCTGCTGCCCCCGATGAACAAACCACAGCCCAAGCCGAACTCAACGATTACATCGCAAACCAAGCCCAAGCTGTTGCACCCGAACCACTGACAACAAGAGAAATATCCTTTTACGATCACGAAATATATTCAGGCAATCATCTAATTGCCACCATCAGCCACGACGATGACCTAACACAGCCTTGGGTAGTCTTGGTACAGGGCAAAGAGAAATTCCGCGCTAACACTTATGGAAGATGCCACCGCTTCATCCAATGGCATCACCAAGACAGCACACTAAATGAACCCACCCAAGTAGAAACACCCCCCACGACCGAAAACCTAATCATGGCGCATATCTTCAACGAGTGTCAGAATTACGGGTTTGAAATTCTCGATGATGGCATTTACAACAACAAGGGCGTGAAACTGGGGCAAGTCGGATGCACTGACGGGAACTGGTGGGTGAAGAGGCGTTATTCAGTCCAGCAGCAGTATTCTAACTCGGTGCTTGATGCTGTGCGCTCATTGTCAATGGTGGACGTGTCTACTGATGGCAAATCCATTTTTGAGGAATATTTTTTAGATCAGCCGTTAGAACAGCTAACTGGCGATAAATTGCAACGGCTGCTGGAGAGAACAGAGTTAGTCACAGCGTAATTAAGAAGTCAGAATCCAGGAGTCAACTCCAATTTGCAATTCGCAATTCGCAATTCGCAATTAAGACAATTTAGTGGGGGCTTGCACTTCCCACTCTCTTGTTGACCACCAACCTACGGTGTGGTGGGGGCTTATACCCACTTTTAGCCAATTAATCAATTAGTTCATAATTCGCATTTTCAATTGCGAATTGCGAACTGCGAACTGCGAATTGTTTGGTCAGGAGTCAGTAAAAAAACAAAGAGTAGGGTGCAGAAGTTAATAAAATCTGCCTTCCTTTCTCCTCTTTTTCCCACCTCTTCCCGAAATTCTGACTTCTGAATTCTGACTCCTGAATTCTTCTCTCATTTTCCCTTCATTCACCTATTCATCTATGCAACCCACAATCTCGATCCCTCAACACTGGCCCTACCCTCGCTTTAGCTTAGAACAGCGTACACAACAGGGCATCATCCTGGGACTTTATTACTATCCTTTGGGTACAGAGTTGGCTGAACAATTTGATGATGGTTGGCGCTATGTACTGATGCCTAATAAAAACTCTAACGAAACATCGTACTTGCAAGAGGATCAAATCCAACCGCTCACAGCAGAAGAATTATTCTCAGAAATTACCGCAGAGATTGAGTTTTATCAACAGCAAATAAATATCCTCAACCGACAGTTAACCGTATTAACTGAGGGTACAAACAATGGCTAATTCTACAGACAGCTTTGACCGTAGGGCTAATCATTTGCTGCGTTCAATTCGACTTTGCGGCGGTTGTGTTCCATTACATCGTTTGCAACTCCAATTCTCTGCCAAGGTTATTCAAACACTACTGGATAAAGAACTAGTGCAAGTACAAAACACTGGACGCGGCTTTTTGTTGGAGATTGCCGAGGATCTTTAGGTTGTTGACCTTATTGAAATTAACGAGAGAAACATGATTGATTACGTTAACGCTCTGAAAACAAGTTGGTATATCTCCCCACCTTGGGGCAAAACAATTCCAACAGTTGAGGTCAATTTATTAGAAAGAGTTTACCTAAAAACTACCAGAACATTCGGCTATTGCTCTGGTGTGCAATGGAAACATGAATGCTGGCTTTATACAGTCATCTGTGGTGATGAAATCTTCCACGCTACAGAATATCAGATCATTGGGACTGGGCAATTACAAACCCTCAGCGTGCCAAAACCTGCTTTCACTTTGGGGCAGAAAGTAATCCTGTCTTCTTATGGAGATGACACAAAACAACGACTAATTCTAGGGGTTGTACTTGTGGATAAGTTTTGGTTTTACCTTGTCGAATTGGTATCTCCAGCATTAATTAAAACACCGACAATACTTAATCGCTTTTCGTTGGTTGGTGAAAAAAATTTGGTGCGCGTAAATGCCTAATTCTCTCTAATCAACAGCAAATTATCACCCAACTAAAGTTATGTCACAAATCGAAGTAGCTCAAATTATTGAACAGATAAAGCAAGAGATTACTGTTGACTCTAATGGACAAGGTAAAGCCAGTATTCGGGCAACTGCAAGGCTGGCAGATGTACAAGATTCTTCGCTTCGTCGTGCGTTACTAAGTGCGGCACTGCAACCCTCTGCATTAGCCCAAAGCCTTATAGAACAAGGCTTTAGCCCGGCGGCACTGGAAACCTGGAATGAGGGAATACCTGATATGGGTGTTGCTGCCGTTATTGAATATTACGCTTTTGATGCTGGGCGGTACTGCAAACAGCAAGCCAGACTTGTATGCAAAGCTTTTAACCGGATTGGTGTTCGCGCCTGGATGCAAGACATCATGGGTTGGACAAAACCCACGAATAAACCACAAGAACAACCCGCTACACCAGCCCTCCCCCCAGTTGAACAGCGATTGCATACTCTTGTCCTGGCAATGAAGACTTTAGCTGAGTTAACTGGTGGCAGACTCAACCCGTACACCGAACAGCAATTCAAAGACTATGCCGGGAATCTTCTGGCTGAACATAATAGGAAATTGCTAACCCCTTCAGAAGAACGCTGGTTGGGGGTTGTAAATTTTGCAGAGAGCGAACTTGGAAAGAAAGTCCCCCTGAGCGGCACTCACTACCGTGGTCATCTTGGGACATGGGTTCGCACGTTTTACCCACAGTTAGGCTCACGCCAAGAAACGCGATTGGTTAACGGTGTGCAGCAGCCCATTTATGTCTACGCTTGCCACGATCCAGCTGTCGCGGCTGGGTTGACTAAAGCTATAGAAGAGTTCTTCGCTCACCCCAGTCCTGGAGCAGCGCTAAGGCAGGCGGGAGCTTTCGCTAGCAAGAAAGCTGTAGTTACTGCTTGATGGTCATTGGT
>NZ_JAVRCK010000114.1:0-16214 GCF_034530815.1 Nostoc sp. DedSLP03 | reverse complement strand
CATTGGTCATTGGGCATTGGTCATTGGTCATTGGTCATTGGGCATTGGTCATTGGTCATTGGTCATTGGGCATTGGTCATTGGGCATTGGGCATTGGGCATTGGGCATGGGGATTGGTTAAACACAGCGATCGCCCAGTAATCAAGAATTAAGACTTTTACAACAAAGACAAATTCCACTTTGAGGGGAAAGGATATGGAACTTGGATACTTCCAAAAAGATGTACTGATTGAAAAATTAGCTAAGAAGTTCTATGCAATTCAAGGCTATGTAGTCCCCGAAGATTATCGGATGCAATCAGCTACACATCCAGCGGAAAGAGCGTGTGTGGCTATGGCTTTATTTGCGATTGGAGAATTTGAATCAATACTAGCTGAATTTGAATTAGAGCAATTAAAAGAGGAAAAATACTAATGAGAGTCATTGTTACAGTCACCGAAAAGATTACTAGTGAGGCTCACATTAATATCCCCGATGGGCTTTCAAAAGCGTACTACTCAAACCACTACCTTGGACAGACGCTCTGTCTAAGTTACGCGACAGAATCACCGCAACTACTGGTTACAGCTTCCGCATCGTTATTGGCAATCAGTATAGAAGTGGACAAGACAGTATCGGCTGGCACAACGACAGTGAAGCTTCAATGGGGTTAAATCCCGCGATCGCATCAATCAGTTTAGGTTCGGTGAGGAAATTCCAAATCAAGCCCATCGGGGGTAAGCCGACTGACTGTTGGCTGGAGCATGGGAGTCTGCTGGTGATGCTTCCGGGTTGTCAGAGTACTCATCTGCATCAAGTTCCGAAAACTAATAAAGTCATTAGCACACGGATTAATCTAACTTTTCGACCCCACGTTGGGGGTAAAAGATGACCTCAAGTTATCGCTATTGCTGAGGTTTATATCCAAGATTATTAATATTCAAGGAGGATTTTATGGGATTTCGTAATGGTAAACCCTCTAAACAGTTTACTGCAATTCCCAACAGTTTAATTCGTGATCACAACGTTACTGATTCAACATTTAGGTTAATTTCTTGGGTAGCTTCTCACGATGAAAACTTTGATATTAATTTTACGGTAATCGAAAAACATTTGGGGTACAAACGAGACAAAATCCGTAATGCTATCAAAAACGCTGAACAAAATGACTATTTAGTGAGAGTTCAAGAGAACAATCCGAACAATGGTAAGTTTGACTGGCAATATTACATTTTTACCAGCAAAGAAGACACAAAGTTATTTCGAGAAAATCATTCATCCATAGGTGAGTCATCCGTAAGTGGGTCATCCATAGGTGGATCGTCCATAGGTGGGTCATCCACCCCTCATATAGAAAAACAATTAGAAGAAAATAAATTAGAAGAAAAACACATACAAGAAGCACCCCCAACTCAGAACGCACTTCCCGCACAAGAATCGTGTGTGTATGAAACTGAACAACTAAACCTTGAAAAACCAACTCCAGAAAAACCAAGCTTAGAAAAATCAACCCCAGAAGAACCAACCCCACAATTACCCGCTTCCTTGTCAAAAAAATCCGAGTCTTCGCAACAAACCGATAACCCCTCAAGAGGATCAACTATTGCGGCGGTGTCGTTCGATAAATCCGAACAATCGAATAAATCGCAAATAACCTGTCCCTACAAGACAGCCCGGAACGTGAAAGAACTGATTGATGCCTGGCTAACAGACCCGACTGCTATGAGTGATGATTCTCTACCACTACTTGTCAGAGAAACAATCAAGTGGAATCGCTGGGTTTTACCTTGGCGCAATGGAGAGCGAAAGCTAAATAACTTGTACCAGAACTTCAACCCGATAGTCGTGGACTTCCTAGCACAAGAATTAGCCACTAAGTCGAAACGCTCGGCACAACAGGAAATAGATCATGCGATCGCAGTAATCAACACCTGGGAGAAAACCAAAGGGGGATGGACAAACCTGATGCAGCGCTATAACCAGGCATTGCAAACAGAAAAACAGCCCCTACCCCAACTGCATACTGCTACGACAAAAAGACCAAGCAACACCACTAGCATCACGCTCGAAGATGCTTTAGCACAAGATCATAAGCGCCGTACTCTTGAGCAATCCATTCGGGTTCCATCCAATAACTATCAACACAGCCCACAAATGCTGGAGCTAAAAGCGAAACTTCAAGCCAAAGCAAATGAGCCAAAAGTTCCGAGCAACACCAGACCATCTTCCATGAATTTGCGAGAAGTTGAAGCACAGTTAAAATTAGCACGCTAGAGCTTAATTATGTACCCTAATCAAGACAACGTAGTTTCTTTTGCCCCTGACCGAAATCAAGTCAACTTGCCCCCACAAAACATCGAAGCTGAAGAAGCGATTTTGGGCGGGATTATGCTTGATCCAGAAGCGATGACTAGAGTCAGCGATGCCTACGGCGGTAAACAACGCTTAGTAGCCCAAGCTTTTTACATCAGCGCCCACTCATATATTTATCAAGCCGCAGTTCAACTTCATGCTACATACCAACCCACAGATTTACTAAGCATCACCGCATGGTTGGCTGACCACAATTTGCTAAATCGCATTGGTGGTAGAAACAAGTTAGCGACTCTGGTAGACCGCACTGTATCAGCCGTTAACATCGACGCTTTGGCGGATCTGGTGATGGAGAAATATCGGCGGCGGCAGTTAATTAAAGCAGGGAACGAAGTTGTCAAACTCGCTTACGAAACAGAAACTGAACTACCACTTGTACTAAATCTTGCTGAGGCGGAAGTTTTCGCCGTCACCCAAAATCAAAGCGATGAACGCTCTTTGGTTTTCTCAGCGCAAGACATGGGCTTTGAACTTTTCCAAAAGCTAGAGATGGGAAGCATGGCAGGCAACAAAATTGGTTGGTACGACCTGGAAAATATTACTGGTGGCATTTATCCCAGCAGCTTGGTAGTAGTGGCTGCTGAATCCCACATGGGCAAAACTCACTTCATGATTTCTTACGCTTACGAAATCATGACCAAACTTGGCTTGCCTGTTCTGTATGTAACTCCAGAAATGGATAAGAATCAACTCAATGCCCGAATGCTAGCCCGAATCACAGGCGTAGACGCTTCTATAATTCAAACCAATACTCAGTGCTACTGGGAGCAAATAGCACAAGGCATAGGACAGATGGTGGAACTGCCTTGGAAGGTTTACGAACATTCCTCCCCTACAACCACAATGATTGCAAGTGCGGTGCGCCGCGCTATTGGTGAATTTGGTGGTTCTATTGGTGCTGTGTTTATTGATTACTTGCAGCAGATTCCACTAGAATCCGGCGGAAATATGGCTTTTGAAGTCGGCAAGATTACCCGCCAGATTCGGGATATCGCCAAGTCTCACAAAATCCCTGTTTTCTTGGGCTGTCAAATTAATCGGGGGAATCAAACAATGGCTGACAAACGCCCCAATCGTCACTTACTCCGCAACTCTGGTGAAATCTTTGAGGTGTGCGACCAATTGATTATGCTTTACCGCGATGCTGTTTACACTAAAGACCCCAGCGATCGCACTATCGAGTTGATTGTTGAGAAAAACAGGCTTTACGGTAAGCTCGGCACTGCGACGATGTTGTGCGACTTATCGACATCGAAATTTTTGAACTTGGCGAGATAATTTACAGCCACATCCAGCGATCGCAGCATTAGACGCATACATTCAATTACTGGAGTTTTAGAACACCGTGAAAGCGCTATCTGTTCGTCAACCCTGGGCATGGGCAATCATTTATGCTCTCAAAAACATAGAAAACCGTGGCTGGCCTATCAATTATCGCGGTGATATTCTGATTCACGCTGCAAAAACCTGTACCAAGAAAGAGTATCAGCTATCGAGAGAATTTTGCCAAGGGATGGGGCTAGTAATCCCAGAACTAATCTCTCTACGCCGCGGCCAAGTCATCGGTATTGTCACAATAGTTGATTGCCAGTTTTCACAAGTTGCGTCTGGCTGGGGAATGGCTGACCAGTACCACTGGCATCTAGAGAATCCACGAGAAATCACGCCGATTCCTTACATTGGACAACTGGGGCTTTTTGAAGTACCTGATGATTTGGTCAGGAGTGCGATCGCCTTATGAAATCAGTTCTTTCGCTTTTTTCCGGCATCGGCGGACTCTGCCACCACGGAATATCAACCGCAGGTCTATCCCACAAATTCCGAGTCCACCAATTTGTTGAAATTTCCCTTTATTCTCAATCACAATTGCGCCATGAACAACCAGGAATTCCAATCCACGCAGATATTACCAACTACCGTTGCCACCGACGAGTTCCCCTGTAGTGGCACCAGTAACGCTGGAGATAAAAAAGGACTTAACGACCCCAGGTCAGGACTGTGGCGCGAAATGTTCCGCATCATCAACCAGTGTAGACCAGCAATCGCTCTCATCGAAAACCCAACAGGGCTACTCGCTAGAGGAATGGCAACAGTCCTCGAAAACCTTTCCCAAATCCGGTACGTATGTGAATGGGAAACTATACCCGCGTACTGCCTCGGCTTGCCACATGAAAGAGAAAGAGTCTTTATCATTGCCTACGCCGATGGCTTATTCCACCGTCAACAGCCAACCCCCTGGGCAGACCAAATTGGAAATCAGATTACGCAAGTACGGCTCTCTCATGAAGACCGAAGCTTTGAACCCGGCATTCGTGAGGTGGCTTTTGGGGTTCCCATTGGAGTAGCCAAGGGAATCAAGGGGAATTATGATGCCCGTCGTGCTTATGGATTGAGTTGTTCTCCAAGGCAAGCTGCGATCGCTTGGAAACGGATTGATTATTTGTGCAGTCTTCTCGCTCATAATGAGGCATAAGCATGATTAACCTTGTCACAACCTAGAAGAATAGTTGCTATCTTTCGCCTTCTTCAAATGCGATCGCCCATCGCACGAGCGATCAGCTACGATTTAGAGAGGCAGTGGGTATGGCAATATACCCATAAGCACTTGGGTACTTGAGTACTGATGCAACCAGCGCTCCTTATTGTTCAAAGTCGTCAAACATTAATTTCCCTATCAGTACGAGTGTATAATCATCAAAATTAGAGTTAGATTATACTAAGTCAGTCTGAATCTTCACTCTCTTCAATTTGGGGTTTTGTAGTCTTACTGGAATTCAGCTGCAACAAACAAGTTATGGATGTAGGAATAATGCCAGTAGCTAAAGGTATATAACTAGAGTCCATAACGGCTAAACCAAGCGGTAGCAATGTAATAGCTACCAAATAAATATTCAAAAAAACTTTATTCATGACGATAATCTAATCCGATACCGCATGGATTACAAATTGAAGGAGGCAGGTATGCTGGAGGAGCTTTGCTCAGTAGGGGATTCGCTCCATACTGAGAAAGGAGCCATGCTGACTGCCGTAATGAAAGGGGAAGTTGAGGCAACAATCGGGGCCTTAAACCCAAGACCCGTCGTCTGTCGCTTTACTGAAACAGATAGCGCCACGGAGAGCGAGTCCACATACTCCTACAAAGATTTAGCTAGCAAGATGTCTCTTAGAAAGCGTCGGGCAGTTTTCCTCTCTCTTGAACTATCCACTAACTCCTACCTGACTCAATAATGTCGATAGACAATTAATGAGAAGACTCATAAATAATGGCAACTGCAAATAAGCAGAAGATAAACACTGCGATACGTCCAAGCCACTCCCATAGGCTCGGAGATAATAGCATTTGAACAATTGTGTTAACTCCAAAAACTTGAGAGATGACATACGCAATCACGAAACCAAACAGACTCAGCAGAAAAAATTTCAGTACCTTACAAGCCGAGTTGAATAAGAAATTACCGTCGTCAGTTAGATGATGTTTCATGCTTTTGCCCTTTTTTAAGAGTTAAATTTGAAATAAATACACCTTCGGTTACAACAAGCTATTGACAAATACAACAGCCCTGTATGTTGTATGTAACTTCCAACAAAAAAGCTGTTCATGTGGGTTTACACTTGAAACAGCATGTGATTAGTATCTAATCCTCAAGGCTAGTTGGATATTAACGAGTAGATATTTACTTGTTAGTAAGTGTCAGCTGTACCAGCTGCTCTAAATGAAGTGTGTAAAAACTAGGAGGACAGAATTTATTTTTCCTTCACCACTCAAAAACTATTAGCGAGTCTTTATTTGCTGCCCTCTATAAAATATTTCCACTTTGCCAATAAATGACCTAGAGTCGGGGAATTCCACTCTAACCATCCCAAAACCACTGATTATTGCCACAACAATAACCCTGGAACGAAAAAAATCAATCGCGCTATTAGGAGGTTGCTGCGACAACAAAGTGGTCATCCCCAAGGGTGATGGGGTAAGACCGTACTCCTTAGCTACATCAATTAGCTCCTCATAAGGACAGGTGATTGAATGTCTATTCGGAAAAGTAATCCTTTGGTTATCTTTCCCAACTCTTTTGAGAGAAGCATAATACGGGCTTTCTGTCCCAATAAACCTGGGCAGACTGTCTAGACACTCTCTTAGTGAAAATTCTGTAAAGTCATTATGAGTCATAGGTCTACTCCTTCTAGAGCGACTATGACTCGCTCTGTTGGCTTACAAGTACATTAACTTACTATGATTTATTTTGCAAGTATGTTTACTTATTTTTAGCTATTGTCTATTTATTTTTATTTAAAGCTTTTAGAAAAAACTGCTATGTTGTTTTATTAAGGCTATAATTGCTATAATGTATGTACCTAACTGTAACAGCAATGGCAAAACCCTCTTTGAAAGCATCTCCAAAAGGACTCCAGCAAGCACATGAGGCTTTTACAGAGCGAGAATTCACGCAAGAGTCTCTAGCTGCTCAACTGGGTTGCAATCGTTCTGTTATCAGTAAGTTTTTTAACGGCGAGAACGTTTGGGAAAAGTACTTTACCACCATTTGTGAAGCGTTAGAAATTGATTACCAAGAGATTGTGTATGGATATTTGGCACCTTCAGCTCAAGATTTAGTTGGAAAGGTGCGGACTCAGGTAAAAGAACTAACTCAAGAGTTGTGCGGAACGATGCGTATACTAGATATGACGCAACCGATTGAGTTAAGTCAAATCTATACCGATGTGAATATTTTGGAGAAGCTAATAGCACTCCGACGTAAAACAATTGATGAATTACTTAAAGAATGTGGATATGAGGATTTTGACAGATTTGGGTTAGGTAAAGTTGTAGAAAAGCGGGTTCTTGGCGTAAAAGCAGTTGAAAAATATAAGAAATTAATTGTACTAGGAAAGCCAGGATCTGGTAAAACAACCTTCTTAAGATATCTAGCAGTTCAGTGCAATCAAGGTAGTTTTCAATCTCACCTTGTACCTATTTTTATCCCTTTAAAATATTTTGCGGAAGATCCAACTCAACCTAGTTTATTAGAATATATTAGGCAGCAGTACTCTGGGTGTGATGTAACAGAAGAAGAGCTCATCGAATTATTTAAACAGGGTTCTGCTCTGATTTTACTGGACGGATTAGATGAAGTTAGCGCCGAATATCAAGAGCATACTTTAAAAGAAGTTAGAAGTTTTTCTCGGATATATTTTGACAATCATTTTGTTATTGCTTGTCGAATTGCGGCATGGGAGTATACCTTTGATAAATTCACAGAAGTAGAGATAGCTGATTTTGATAATAAACAAATTAATGAATTTGCCAACAATTGGTTCAAAAATAAATCAGTCAAGTCAGAGAAGTTTATTAAGTACCTGAATAAGAATAATCGTATCTATCAATTAGCCGTCACTCCTCTGTTGCTAACTCTTCTATGCTTAGTATTTGAAGAATCTGCTTGTCTACCAAATAGTCGTTCGGAAAGTTATCATGAAGGATTAGATGTTTTACTAAAAAAATGGGATGCCAAACGTGGAATTCATCGAGATCAAATTTATCAAAAATTATCACTTCTACGCAAAAAAGATTTACTCCGTCAAATTGCTTACAGTACTTTTGAAAAGGAAAAGTATTTTTTTACCCCATTAGAAGTCAAGCTCATTCTGAAAAAATATATCGAGAAAATATCAAATTTTGATAGTGAGTCAAATATTTCACAGGGTGATATTGAAGAGCTTTTGAAAGCTATGGAAGCTCAACATGGGATTATAATTGAGCGAGCTAAAGGTATTTATTCATTTTCTCACCTCACTTTTCATGAGTATTTTGTTGCTAAAAGAATTGTTAGCTTAATCCCACAAATATCAGATGAAGAATTACATCAGGATGAGGACTTTAAAAATAATGATAAATTCCCAGATTCGGAAGCTGATAACAAATTAATAAGTAATCAGAAATTACAAAAAGATCAAGAAGAATTACAAAAGCTAGTTAAACATCTAAAAGACCGTAAATGGAGGGAGATTTTCCTTTTAGTAGCAGAGATATTATTAGATGCTAGTAACCTTTTTAGATTGATGAAGGAGAAAGCCAATCAAATCTTAGAGGGGAAAGATAATCTACAGAAATATCTGAAGCTTGTAAATAAAAAATCTCAATCGCTACTTCAACTATTTCAGATAAAAAATAATCTAGAAGCAAAGAAATTTTCTGCTGCTATTCGTGCATTTTATTTTGACATTGATTATGACATCGACCCAGATAGACAGCTTTGCTTTTTGTTGGAACCACAAACAAAGTACTTAACTTGTGGTAATTGTTTTACTCGTATACTTAAAGATATTAATAGCTTGGAAGAGGGTATTATTCATGCTCAAAAATATGACGACATGACTGATGAAGCAAGTATAAAAGTAATTAATGCAGCTTCTGCTGATGAAATTATGAAAATTGCTGTTAATTATGGTATAAAATCTAAAAAAATACGCCAAGATAATCGAGAAGAACTAGAGAGGATAATGAGTGATTTTTTTGAAGTAAATAATACTATGCAAGAAAATGAAGAGAGATTAAAGCACGGTGCAGATAAAGTCAGAGAAGTCGCAAGTAAAAAGCTATTAGGCGATCAATTGTTAGGAGTTAGTTTTAAAGATTTTAACGAAGAAGATCAACAAAGCCTTAAAGATTATTATTATGCAAACAAGCTGCTAATAGACTGTTTACTTCAAACAGATTGCCTTGTTACTTTTCAAGTGCGTGAAGAAATTTTGGAAACATTATTCTTACCAAAAGTTCTATAAAATTCGTCTATTATTGGATAGCTGAATTAGGTCTTACATATTTATTTGATTTCCAAAAACTCTTCCTTAATTGATATTAACCTCAAGAAATTTCTCTAACTTAAATGCTATTAAATTCATCAACTGATCGAGCAATTAACTTAAAACCTTCTTCTATAACTCCTCAATCTCCAGAAAAGGCACATACATTATCAGAAAAAATTGTCTATCTTCTTTCTAATACTCACCAGATGCTTCCAGAAGCTGAGACAATCTTTAACACCTTATACCGAGATTTGCCAATCATTTTGCATTCAGCATTTACTGAGGAAGAATCTGTAGCACTTTTAGAAGTTCATAAAAGTCTTTATAATATCTATGAAGTAAGTCTTAGCCACCCCCTATCACCAATTTGTATACACGAACATAGCCCCTGGCTATTAACAATTCGTAATCAAATTGAAAATGCATGGCTTAATTATGAACTGCCACGCATTCAAAAACAATTACCATCTCCGTCTGAAGCAAAACACCCAAAATTACTTCGTGATTGGTTTGTTCAACAAGCACACACAGAATCGGATCTCGATAAATGCTTGTTAAACTTTTTAAAAAATCAAGCATCTATTGAGCAATTCAATATATTTCTACTCTCAGATGCGACTTTAAACTATCGTTTTTGCGATGCCTTAGCTTTAGCACAACTCCACTTTTCAGAGACAGTGAAAGCTGAAATCGTTCATAATATGTGGGATGAATGTGGTCATGGAGTAGCAGAGAAGTCACACGGTAGGCAGTTCACGCAGATGCTTGCTTCCCTTGGTCTACAGCAACCAACACTCCCCATTTGGGAAGACTGGCGACCCTACGCAGGTCATAACCTGTACTTTTGCTTCGGTTTGAACCGGAGACACTATTTTAAGGGAATTGGAAGTTTAGGAATGCCCGAAATTTTCGACCCAAATCGTAATCGTTCAGTTGTTGCTGGTTTAGAACGCCTATATTCGGATGCACGGGTAAAATGCGAATATTTTTACGACCATATAGAAGTAGATGAGAAACATGGTTTAGGCTGGCTGAACAATGCGATCATCCCGATCGTTGAAGTAGAACCAGAAGCAGGATTGGAACTGGCTATAGGAGGTGCGCTTCGCATGGAAGTCATGAGGCGCTACAACCAGTATCTGGCAGTCAGGTTAGGGGTATGAAAATCATTTGAACTATTACCAGGTTAAGCTCAAAAGTCTTATTGTGTAAGGATTTTTTCACCTATTTGCCGACCAATGGTCGGCAAATATTTTTCGATATGCAAACCGACCATCATAGCTATTGTTAAATCCATATCTACAGCAGGCGATTCGGCATCGTACTCTGCTCCCGTCCTTAAAAAGCAATCCACGCCCATACAACAATAAGCAAAATGTCTCTGATTCGCTGATCACTTCTTGTATTCTGAGATATCCGTTCTTTGTGCAAAGCCGAATGATTCCTATAGATATGAAACGACTCATCAAAAAAACCTCTAATCCAGTTCACAAGAAAACAGAAGTAACCCTACCACCGACTAAACCCATTGAGATGCCTGAGAGCCAAAATATTCCTGAACCAGTGATTGAACCAAATCCACCTGTATACATTGAAGACTACGTTTGCGAATCCGAATACATCTGTGAACATTATCGTCCCTTACGCTCTGTGGGTAACTCCGGGTGGCAACCGTCTGATGTGTGGCGAGAGTTGAGGGTTGATGATTTCTGTGAGTAAATTAAGCTCTGACTGAATAAAAATTAATATATCTATCATGCTAAATTACCTTCAAAAAAGCCATAAAACGCTTGCTAGGCAGGAAAAATCAACATTATTTACTAGTTATTTATGGGGTTTAGCACTGATTCAGGCTTTTGAGCTTTATTGTCTAGCCTAATTTTGATATCTAATTAATAATTTGGCATAACAAATACTGAAGAACAAAATTATTAAACCTTAAGCAAGCTAGAAAATTTTCTAGCTTGCTTAAAGTTTTGTTAAGTTATAGAGTTAAATATAGTACTTGAATGAAAGTCTATATCCAGAGTAATTAGTCAATTTCACCTTTGGGTAAAGAGCAAATGAATATTAGATGCAATTGTATGAAGATAAGGTTTACTAAATTTAATTGGCAATACTTGCTGATTATACGCCTCTTGCAAGGCTCACTCCAATTGCGCTTTACTTAACAATATTTACCAAAAATATAAGTTCCTTTCAAATGTTCTAAAGTTCATATAAATAATTTATCAGTGAAGTTTTAGGCTACAAGTAAATACTCTGGGGAGGGATGTGCTAAAAATAGTTTTACGGTAAGTATGCTGTGGTTAACATCTATATATTTGTTAAGTATTGCACTTGGCATTTCAAGTCTAGATAATTCATTAAATTTGATAAATATTGCAAGTTATGAACAAAAAATGGGCTATCAAACGAATCACAATAAATCTCGCATCAGTTGAAAGCGAAAAACTTGAACGATATTGTGCAATGACAGGTAGACCTGCAACTGATGTGATTCGGGAGTTGATTCGCTCTCTGGCATTAACCGAGTTGTCAGCGTCTGAACAGACTACACCTACGCTAAAATATGATGTTCCCATTCTGAAATAATGGCAATTGAATCGCTTGGGTTTGTTTGGCGTTATCAAGGTTAGACAAAGAAATCCCCAACAATCTGACACTACGATTCTCCTGTTCAATTGATAAAAACAGTATTTTGGCTATCTCAAAAATTGTATCTAGTTCACTGATGGGAGCAAGCATTGTCTTACTGCGGGTTAACTGCTGATAGTCAGGAAACTTAACTTTCAAGGTTAATGTGCGTCCTCGTGTTTCATGTAGCTCTAACCGTTGCTCGACAATTTGGGCAATCTGTTCGAGTTCCTGCAACATCTGACCGACATCGCTTAAGTCCTGTGCAAACGAGGTTTCTGCACCAATCGATTTGCGAACTCGATTTGCTTCAACTGGGCGGTCATCTTCTGCTCTGGCAATCTTGTAGTAATAATGACCAGCTTTACCAAAGTGGTGTGTTAGGTCAGTCAGCGATGCCTGCGGCAACGTCAGAGACGAACGCATTTTCAAATCTGCGCCAGTATGAATCCCCAGTGAATGCATTTTAGCCGCCGTAACTTCTCCAATGCCGTGGAACTTCTCAATTGGCAGTTGTTCTACAAAGGCGATCGCATCCTCTGGCAAAATCACCGTCAGTCCGTTGGGTTTATTCTGCCCTGATGCCATTTTTGCAAGAAACTTGTTAATTGACACACCTGCGGTTGCCGTCAACTGAGTTGTGACTTGAATGAAAAAATGGGCTTTTAGCTCACTTTATGCTTCACAAAGCAGGTTTCCATTTTATACTTCGCAAAAATAGTGAAAGTAGAAAACTTATTTCCCCATGTAATACACGGTAAGATTTGTTGACCTAACGGTGTATTACATGGTAAGGGTTATGCTGAAACGGGATATTCAAGGGAAATTTACCCTCAAAAACGATGATTATCGTCAGGTACGCTCATTGAGACTGACTGATGATACCTGGAAAGCATTGGGTATCGTTGCTGAATGCTTAGGAATGACAAGAGCAGATTATTTAGAAGAAATGACGAAAAGCAACAACCTACGAAGTAATACATGGGTTGAAGTTGACCACTTTCCGTGTATTACACGGAAAGATAAAAATCAAGATCAAGAACCTAACATCGCTCAAGAGCATACACCAACCTCGCCCAGCATGACAGAACTTGAAGCTTTACGTGACCAAGTGTTACAGGAACTAAAATTAGGTAAACAAGCCCCTGGATACAAAACAACACAAAAAGCTCTGAATCAATTCATCACTCTGTTAAGCAAAAGACTGTAAATTTTGTACCTACTCCCCAACCTGATCTCGTTGTGGCTTGCGTTGTCCAACACCTCTTCTAGAATTTTTCTTGGGAACTGCTTCAACATTGTCAGATTCAGTTGTTAAAGATATTACCTCAATCTTAGAACTAAGTGTATCTTGTAGCATTTCCTCCGAGACAACAGCCGATTCCTTCTTCTTCCTTTTTTGTCTGTTCTTTGGCTGGGTCTGCACTTCTGCTGTCTCCGTAACAGAACTGGGTGTATTCTGTACCATTTCCTGAGCGTCCTGTGTTGTTTCTGTTACTGCAACAGGAGTCTGCTTAAAGGAGCGAGTTTGTCTCTTATTAGGTTGAGTTTGTGCCTCTGCTACCTCAGTCACAGGAATTTGTGTACCCTGCGTAGTTTCCGTTACTACCACAGGAGATTCCTTCTTTTTTCGAGTTTGCCTCTTTTTAGGTTCTGGGCTACTAGCTATTGCATCTTTTGTAGGAGTATTAGCCTGTACCGTCTCTGCGTCAGAACGAAAGAACACTATTCTGGTCAACAATAGTCCCATTTAAGCGTCTAGTAATTTGCCGAATCATTGTCGTCTTTCCCACACCAGAAGGGCCATACACCAGGACATGAGCAAACCCCGCCGGTTCACGAATTGCACCCATGAGCAACATATCCACTTGTGCCAACTGGGGATGAGATATCGCATATTCCTTGAATTGCTTGAGTTGGGACTGTGCTGATTCAGGAAAGTTCTCCATTACTGATATTCCTCGCTCAAAGCTTGATGCAGTCAAATCCGTAATTAACGGTACTCAGAAAATTCTCCATTATCTGTATTCCTCAAAGACAGGCAGTTTTGTCACATCCAAAAGTTGGACATTTTCAGTTTTATCAACTTTGGCTACATCTTCCTGGTTGGACTTATTGGCTTTTGACCTCGGTATCGTCGGTATAACTTGTACTTGGGAAGCAGACGTTACATCATATCCATGAGATGTTAAATTTTGCCGTACACTTTTAGCTTCTAAATCCCGTAATCTTTGCAATAGCAGCGTTTCATGCTCTTGCGCTCTGGCGATAAAATCTGCTAATCGTTTAGCTGAGATATTTGTACTCACGGAATTACCCTTGTCTTTTTTTCTGATTTCCTCTGCGGCTAACAGCACTTCTTTCTCTGTACGTCCCACAAAGGTGCTGTAATACTGGGAGATACATTTTACCCAACGTCCTTCCAGATAGGCATAAGCTACACCCATATCAAAGGGGTCATAGCGCACGGGAACTTTGGTTTTCTCAACGGCGGGATTACGGAAAGCATCGCTCCAGTAATAAAGGTAATTGACTTTAATTCCTTGTCCCGGCTGGACTTTAGCCGTTCCTTTGGTTGTACTGGGGCGTGTGGCCATGAGAAAGTCTTCGTTGTAGGCGATGTGTCGGTGTTCTCGTTCCCCCGCTATCAGCAATCCATCGGTATAAACTTGCAATGGTGTTGACCCCAGGGAATCATGCTCACTGGTATCATAAATGGTATATGCCCACTCGCTGAGGTAGGTATACAAATCTGCCAATGTCCAAACGGCAAGTTGTTTTGGGTCAACGGATGGAGTCAGTTGCCGTGGTTGTTTACTGGCTTGGGTGTTACCCAAGAGGTTGTATACAAACTCGGTATTTGTTGTGCCAAATAATCGCTCTATGACTGAACCAAAACGCGGTTTGCCTCCGGGTCTGGTTTTTTTGATGCAGTGGTAGCGTGCTAGTAGGGTGTCAAAGTAGATACTATGAAATTCTTTGCCTCCGTCTACGACTACGGCTTGGGGAAAACGACCCTCACGCTGGACACAAGACCGTAGTGCCATCATGCAAGACCTGTAAGAAGGTGGGTCAAAGGTGAGATAAAGGGCGAGGATACGTCGGGAATAGGCATCAATGAGTAATGTTAGCCAAGGTCTTCCTAAGTTCCGTCCTGTGGCTTGGGAGCGTAGTTCGATGTCGAATTGGGTGTGGTCAATGTGGCAGATGGCAAAGGGTCTGTCTCCGTGCCTGGGTGTGGTTAGGGTTAGTTCTAAGATTGTTGGTTCTGTTGAGTATGCGGCTTTTGCTCCCTGACGTTTTTTGGTTTGTTCGTGGATTGGTCGCTGTTTAAGGCGGTGATAAAAGGTACGAGAACTCAGGGGTTGTATATTTAATTCGTTGCAAGCTCTGACATATAATCTATATACTGAAGCGGCTGGTGCTTGTCTTGGTGTCTCGAAGTGTTCGGTAATAAATTTATTTAGTAATTCGCTACCACCTGTGGGTGCTTTGGGTTGACGATTTCCTCTACTGTTTGTACGTGGCAGTAAACCAACGTAACCGCAACCAAATGTGGCTTCGGCTTCTCGAAACTGTTTTACCCATCGTTTCAAGGTACTGGCAGGAATATCTTTGTAGATATCTGCGTGGCGTTGAATATAGGCTTGTACTAGATGATATCGGTGATTTGCTTGGCTGAGGTCGCTCGGAGAGGCGGCATCCATGAGTGCCTGGACTGCATTATTGATGGATGCTTGTTTTTCTGAGTTTTGAATTTTGATGTTGCCGCTTTCCAATAGTTGCAGGAAATATGCTGTTGGTAGTTGGATGGGTTGTCCGATTTCGGGTAGGAGTGTGGTGGTGGTTTCGCCAATATTTATTAATGTCCAGGGCTTAGAATCCCATAGCAGGACTGTGTTTGGTATGAGTGCTGTGGGTGCGGGTATTTGTTGATAATGCTGTGTTGTTATGGCTAGATGTGTGTAGGCTTGATGGGTTTGTTGGTCTGGATATAACTGTACTCGCCAGTGTTCTACTAGGGGGGAAGCATACAGGTCTACGTAGAGTTGCTCTGTGGCTATCATGGCGTAGATGTCGTTGGCTCTGATTCCGGGTATTGAGGCCAGTGTGGCGGTGATGGTGATTCCGGGTTTGGCTTGGACTGCGGTGAGTATTTGTTCTGTGATGGTGTGGGGGATGTTGGTGTTGAATAAGAGGTAGTCTTCTAGGAAGATGAGGTTTTGGGTGAAGATGGGATGCAGTTCGCTATCGGTGCGAATGTGGTATTTGAGTCCATAAGAAGAGGCATGGGTTGTTCCTGGTAGGCTGTGCCATTTACCGTCGGCAGTTTTTTGGTAGCGTCCGGGATATTTAAGGGCTAGTCGTTCAGGGGGCGACAGTGGAGCTAAAGAGCTTGCTGTATAAGTGACATAGCTTTC
>NZ_JAVRCK010000113.1:0-22685 GCF_034530815.1 Nostoc sp. DedSLP03 | reverse complement strand
ATGATTTCGCTTTTTTACTATTTGCTTATTCCGGAGAGTGACAGAAGAGGGGTATTAGTTAAAGGCAGGGTATGCAGGGGAGGCAAGGGAAGCAAGGGAAGAAAAACTATTGATTATTGCCCAATGCCCAATGCCCCTGCCTTTAACTATCTTCTAGATTGAATTGCCTCGATCAACTCATAAAAAGGTTGCCAATTATCTTCTTGGGCAATTGCTTCCCAAACCGACTCAATTACAGGTCTTAATAATGCCGTTTTGGGATTATGAACAGCTAAAGTTTGAGCAATTATATTGGTGCGATCGCTATCAAAATCATTCAAGATTTTGTGGTATACTATGCACCAATCATCAAAAATTGCTGATGCGCCCGGTACTGGGACAATATCTGAATTATTCATTACAAAACCTGGTTCATCCCGCCATTTCGATGAAAAAGTGCGAGCCATCTCATAGAAGAATTGGTGATAACCAACCTGGCTCGCTTTCAAGAATTCAATCGTGAGATTTAAGAGTTCTTCAGCTTGTGGATTTTGCAACTCCGCAAAACCTAACTTTTTCAACATCAAAGAACTGTATTCAGCTTGATAATATTCATCAAACCTAGCTAAACTATTCTCCATATCGCCTTTATTAATAATTGCCTTTAAAGGTTCCTGGAGCATTTCTAAATTCAGCTTGCAAATAATTGGTTGATTACTGTAACAGTAGCGTCCATAATAATCAAAATATGCAGCGATAAAGTATGGGTCATAAGTAGGGATAAATGCATAAGGCCCATAATCAAAGCTTTCTCCCGTAATCGACATATTGTCAGTATTCAACACTGCATGACAAAAGCCAGCCGCCATCCACTGCGCTACTAGTTGTGCAACCCGTTTAACTAATTCGGCGTAAAACAGGATATATTTATCTTCTTCAGCATTTAAGTGTCGATAATACTGCTCAATTACGTGGTCTAACAGCTTCTTAGTTAAATCTGGACGCTGGAAATAGTGCAGTCGCTCAAAAGTGCCAAACCGAATATGAGAACTGCTCATCCTAACCATCACAGATGAACGGGTAGGCGAAGGTTCATCACCCCGCCAGAGTGGTAAACCTGTTTCAATCATGCTCAGACAGCGCGAAGTACGTACACCCAAGTAGTGCAATGCTTCCGCAGCTAGAACTTCCCGCATCCCACCTTTGAGCGTCAGCATACCATCGCCACCACGGGAGTAGGGCGTTCTCCCAGTACCTTTAGTGCCAAAATCGTATAATTCGCCATCATTGGCGCGTACTTGCCCGTAGAGAAAGCCTCTACCATCACCCAATTGTCCGTTATATTCGCCAAATTGATAGCCGTGATAACGCAATGCCAACAAGGGTTTGCGCCCCTGAAATTGGCCAAAGGCTGTGATGAAATCTTCGTCTTTGACTGCTTGAGGGTCTAGACCGAAACGGGGTAATAGTTCATCGTTACGCCAACGCAGGAGGTGTTGAGGAAATTCAGCTGCTGCAACCTCATCGTAGTAGTCGCCACCTAGAGATTCTAAGGCGGTTTCGTAGTTGAGGGTGAGAAAAGGATTGCTAGAATTCTTGTCGTTTGGAGTTTCAGCCAGAGTCATTACGAGCAAAGCTAATTCATTCTTTCTTTAATACTACCTCTGGCTTCAGCATCATCAGCATAGATGCAAAAAGCGATCCAGATCAAAATCGGGAGCGCTTCAGCAGGCAGAAGTCAGCCACCTTGGAAAACGTGGAATTGAAGCAAGAACGCTGACTAATTTGTAGTTGTATCAAACTGCCTAATAAAATCATCCGCGAGAAATTTAAGTTTTGTATTTTTTATTACTAGCAAACTTTACATTAAACCATGCTTTATCTACCTGAAATTATTCACTAGATAGAAGAATAAGTTTAGTAATAAAAAGTATTCTCTTAAAAACAAAACTAAACAATTTTTTTCTAAATGCCAAGTAATTTCTTTACACCAGTAGAAGAAAGAGAAAAAATCTTTTGCACAGAACTGGTTCAGTGCGGTGTGTTATATGAAAAAGCGGTTACTGCCGCTAAAATTTTAGCATCTGGTCAGCCAGATGAGCTTTTGTCGTCTGAAGAGAGAAAAGTTGTCAAAGATGCCTGTGAAAAGTGGTTTGTACATAATAAGCCCTATTCTATTTGAAAATAAATAAAGTTTTGGATATAAAAAAAATAAGACTGGCTTAACCGAAGTTTGGATAAAATCCGCCAGTCTTGCAAAATTTCAACTTAATGAAATAAAACTGATTGTTTATTTTTTAATTGGTTGTGATGGTGGTGCAGCAATTCCTACTGGCTTAGATGTTGTTTGTGATACCTGTGAAGCTAGAATTTTTTTCACTTGTAGGTTATAAGTTTGCAAAATTGATTGAACTTGTTTCTGTTGGTCTTGATTCAAATCCAAAGATTTTAAAACTATTCTGATTCTCTGACGGGATTGCAGTGCTGCTTTAAATTTAGTATCTTGGGACGGGTTTAATAGAGCCTCAATATCCTTGTCTCTTTGCTGGCGAGCCACTTGGATTTGTTGGCGCTGTTGATTTGTGAGTTTGATTGGCTGGTGTGATACAGCACTAGTCTGAGTTTTTAAGGCTGGTGTAGTGCTGGGATTTGGGCCTGGTGCTGCTAAGACAACTCCGTTCAAGACGGTAGCAAAAGCGAAGATAGTAGAAAAGACAGATAAGCGTTTTATAGAATTAATGAGCATTAAAAAAACTCCTCAACTGTTTAAGAAATTGGACACATCGGCTAAAGCTAACTTTAGTAACTAAGCTTGTTAGCGAACAAATATTACTATTGCATTTGCCTGTGGAGTTGTTGTGTATTTATGATGAATTTACTATGAATTTGTAGAGATTCATAAATAATATATTAAATTCATTCTCATATAAATATGATAAAATTGCGAATAGCTGTAAAATGAATATTGCTCAAAAATTATAAATAAGTATTTGAATACAATTTAAAAATTAGTTATTTATATAGATTCACTAAAAAGGTTGATGATTATGAATTATAAATAAATTAATTTAAAAGCAGTTTTAATAAATATATTCAATAATATAGATAATTATTCTCATTTGTTAAATTTTAGGTTCTTTCCAATAAGGATTTGTAAGACTTGTCAAAATATGATCTTCCCATTGCCCATTAATTAGCAAATAGTCTCTAGCGTATCCTTCAACGACAAAACCGAGTCTTTTGAGTACATTACCACTGCGCCGATTGTGAGGCATATAGTTAGCCATAACTCGGTGAAAATTTAACTCTTCAAATAGATATTGAGTTGCAGATTTTAACCCTTCTGTCATATATCCTTTTCCTTGTTTCTTTTCAGCAAGGCTATATCCCACATAGCAAAAATGAGCGGCTCCTCGGACAAAATTACTAAAGTTGACCGTTCCAATAACTACGGTAGGATTTTTTTTGGTAAAAACAAATAGTTTTAACGATTGCCCATTGATAAATTCTAGAAAACTATTCTCTATCTGATATTGCCAATATTCTTCAGTGAAAAAACCATCAGCCCAAAGAGGATAAAATGGAGTGAGATAAGTTTTGTTATCAATAAAGTACTTGAGAATTTGGGGTATATCTTCATGGATCGCTGCTCGTAATAATAGGCGATCGCTTGCAATTATTGGCAGTTCTGATATCATAAATTACTTAATCGGCGGGATCTCTTCTCAAAATATTCTCTAAATGTTATAAATTCTCTCATAGTCTGCGGTTTAGCAGCAGTTAGATTAGCTGTCTTATTATCAGCACTGACGCAAGTTTCATAATTTTTTCATAAAGCTTGTCAAGAGTCAGGGGTCAATTAACTGATTTTATATAGACTTTGAACTCTTGACCAGCATGACAAAAGATATATCTATGCCCAATGCCCTTTACAAAAGATGGGGTGAGTATTTTTGCTCTTAATCTGCCATTCAACCAAAATCTTGATAAGCTGATGTCTAATATCTAGAGCGGAAGGATTGAGAACCAATGGGTGATAAAGCACATTCCAGGGTACAACTTCGATAAAATAGCTTTGCCCAAAGGCTGTACCGCAGCAGATTCAAACAAAAGACAGCTCAAGATTTAACCCAGTCTACAAGAAGGATAGTGATGTGGTGGGAATACGCTATGATTGGCAGGAATTAGAGATTCGGGCGATATACAACACGCCTTTGCTAGAGCTTATTTATCAAGCTGCTAGCGTGCATCGCCAATATCATGACCCAACAAAAATACAAGTTTGCAAGCTCATATCTATCAAAACGGGAGGTTGTCCAGAAGATTGTAGCTACTGCGCCCAATCTTCTCGCTATAAAACAGAGGTAAAGGCGCAAGCACTTCTAGAAAAGGAAACGGTAATTAACATAGCCCAAAAAGCTAAAGAAACTGGTGTTAGTCGCATTTGTATGGGTGCTGCTTGGCGCGAAGTTCGGGATAACTCACAATTTGAAGAAGTCCTGGAAATGGTCAAGGATGTAACTGCAATGGGTTTGGAAGTGTGCTGCACTCTGGGTATGTTGACGGCAAATCAAGCCAAGAAATTGTCAGAAGCAGGACTTTATGCCTACAACCATAACTTAGATACCTCGCAGGAATATTACAGCACAATTATTACCACAAGGACATATAGCGATCGCTTGAATACAATTGAGAATGTCCGGCAGACAAATGTTACTGTCTGTTCTGGCGGTATTCTGGGTTTAGGCGAAACAGTTGATGACCGGGTTGGGATGTTACAAACTCTGGCAAACTTACATCCCCATCCAGAATCTGTGCCGATTAATATTCTTTCACAAGTACCGGGAACACCCTTAGAAAATCAGCCTGATGTTCCCATTTGGGATATTGTGCGGATGATTGCTACAGCCAGAATTTTAATGCCAGCTTCCGATGTGCGTCTTAGCGCCGGGAGGGCGAGACTTTCTCAAGTTGAGCAAGCTTTCTGCTTTATGGCAGGAGCCAATTCTATCTTTTCTAGCGACGACAACAAGATGTTGACGGTGACAACTCCCTGTCCAGATTACGATACTGACCGAGAAATGCTGAATTTACTTGGTTTGGGAATGCGTCCGCCTTCCCAAAGACAGGAGAAGGTAACAAGTCCGGCTGTTGTAGGATAAATATCTAATTGTGGGATTGGCGTTTCGGTCATCCCACAATAAATAATTGGATATTTTTTACTTGAATTCCCTAAGCAGGTGTCAATAAAATCAACTGCTGTTGCAAAAGGCTTCTTACCCCATCCAATCCCAGTTCTACATTTGTCAATATCTCTGCAACTGTGGCATTAGCATTACATCTTTGCATAAACTCAAGCTCTGCTACAGATAAATTTACAATCTGGTAATCGTAATTAAAGAAACATTGACTGGGAAATCCCTCAAGACAAGGATTCAATTCGGGAATCGCTGCCAATAGGGCGTTATCGTCTGACCAGTCAGCTTTAATTAGGGGAGGACGACCGAGGAAAAACTCGTAATGAGTTACTTCTGGGTCTAATAATTCTATCAGGCGGTAAAGCTGGCGATCGCTCAATTCTTTTGCTCGTTCTACTAACTCTGGTGCTTTACCCAAAAGTCTCTCTAAATCCCAGAAACTCGGATTCGAGAAACCAATAAATTCCAATCCCGAAGCATCAATTAATTCAAAAAGCGTCTCAATGTTATAGTCAATTTCTTGAGGATGAACGTACATATCAGCAAAGTATTCATCCTTGTTGTTTTCTAGTGACCAACGTTGTTTATCGTATTTGACAATTCGGTTATTTTCTGGTAAAGAAGCGAATATTTGTCGCCCGACTTGGACACCATCGCGGTAGTCGCCTTTTTTGTCACCTTGAAGAAGTGCGATCGCTTTTTGCATGAGTTGAATTTCCCAACGTCCCAACTCCCCGTACACAAAAATGTGCATTAAGCCGCCTGGGGCTAACTTTTTTGCCAAAGCTTGAATTCCGCGAATGGGATCGGGGGTATGATGCAAAACGCCAACACAGTTAATTAAATCAAACTCACCTGTTAACTGTTCTACATCAAACAAACTGAGGTGATGAAATTCCACGCGGTTAGCCCCTGAACGCTGACAACGTTCTTTGGCTACAGCTAAAGCACCAGTACTGAGGTCAATTCCCACAACAGAAGCTTGAGGATTGAGGTGAACTAAGTACTCTGTACCTACACCAGTACCGCAACCTGCATCTAAAATCCGAATATCTTGCCTTTGGGGTTTTTGCGCTGTGCAGAAGTTATGAGCAGCTAGCCAGTTCCAGCGCCAGTTATAGCCCGGAGGTGGTTCATCCAACAGGGCTTCCGGCGGAAAGGGGTAGGTATTGTAGAGTTTGGCAACAGCAGCACTAACAGTTTGAGAATCGGACATGATGAGGAATAACGCAGCATTTCTGAGTTTAGCGGATAGTGGCTGATTAGAGCAAAGATTACTATTGCTTATTTCCTGCTACTTATCCAGTAGCAAAGTCAGTAAATTCGCGTTTTTAAAAAGCGTGAAATTTTTTTTGTGCTGCTAATAGTCTGTATGTTCATAATCTACAAAGTAATATCTTTGCTCAAGCTTAACCGACACATCGAAAATTTTTACAACTATATTTATGAAATTTTTATTTTTAAAATTTTATCTAATTTAAAATTTTAAGCCTTAAATTAGAATTTTATATTTAAGTTTTTTCTAAATTAAATTTGATAGTAAGTATTTTAACTCTGAAAGTAATAAGCAAGCTAAAATAAATGAGATACGCGCTTATCTAAATAACAGCAAGTATGTGTTGCACTAAGATAAGGAGACGTTTTAGAAAATTGTTAAAGTTGTATAAACATTTTAAATCTAATTGGTTTTTGAATATTTGTAATTATTTTTAAGTGAGAGCGCTAATGTTTCAATATTATTCAGAACTCCCAGAAGATGATTTAAATATTTTAAGACAACTAAAACACTCTATTGAATCCAGTTCTAAAAACACATCTGAATATTGTCATAGTCTGAATGAATATTATGACGAATTAAGTGAGATGTTCCAATTGATAACTGACCCACTTCCTCCAGATTGTGAATTGGAAGAATCGCTATTGCCTAAATACTACCTTGACTTCAAAGAAGAATATCAACGTTCAGGCCCATACACTTTTTTGAATGATTGCCGATCTGCAAAATTGATCGCTTTTGTACAAGTCATATCTGTGAAAAATAGAGGTGCAAAGGTCACTGCAAAACCTCTATCCATCTTGAAAGGACAAAAGGATGAATTTGAATCAGATTGCTTTGGAAATATCAAGTTTAATGTGTATACAGCTTGGTCATATGCATGTTTTCAAAAAGGAGAGAAAGCATTAATTTTACTAGAGAAAGTATCAACTAAGACTGCAATTATATGGTCTTCAAGCAAAAAATTTGAAGTTAGCAATAGAGATGGCATTGAAATAGTAATGGCAAAAAGAGCAATAAAGTCATATTGGCATGATATTAATATAGATAAAATTAATGAAAACAATCTTGTAATAATACCTTGGAAACAATTAGAGACATGGATAATAAATAATCTACAATCGTTGTCTTAATGTGAGTTTAACATATTGAAATTGTATAGATATCTTATACTAAGATAAACACGTTTTCTGCTGACTATAAACCTTTAATAATTTACACTGGCTTACTTATCTATGGTTTGATTTTTATCATATTGTCTTTTGCGATCGCACCAATGATTTACAACCAATCTGAGTTTAATTTACGCTGTGAATGGGGGCCGCAAGGAGTTGCTGAACTAGCTCCTATCAGTGATGTAATTGTGATAGTTGACGTTCTCTCTTTTTCTACCTGCGTGGAAATTGCCACCAATAACGGCGCGATAATTTTTCCCTACGCATATAAAGATGAATCAGCCATAGATTATGCCAAATCAGTGCAAGCAGAGTTGGCAAGTCATAGACAACGTTGGACTACAACCGGATATTCTCTCTCGCCAAAATCGGTGATTCAGATTTCTGCTGGAACCAGATTAGTTTTACCATCACCTAACGGTTCTTTCTTGACTTTACATACAGGAAATACACCAACTTTGGCTGGCTGCTTACGAAATTGCCAAGCTGTGGCGCAGTTTGCTCAAAACTATGGCGATCGAATTGCTGTGATTCCTGCCGGTGAGAGGTGGAAAGAAGATGGTAGCCTCCGCCCTGCATTTGAAGATTTAATTGGTGCTGGGGCAATTCTCAGTTATTTAGATGGCAGTCTATCACCAGAAGCCGAAGTCGCTGTGACAACATTTCAGGCTTTCCAGCAGGATTTACTAGGGTACTTGAAAAAATGCAGTTCGGGTAAAGAGTTGATTGAAAAAGGTTTTGAGTTAGATGTTGAACTATCCGCCGCCTTTAACATCAGTAATTGCGTGCCTTTATTTAAAGATAATGCCTATGTCAACGTAAGTTCGACGAACCTCTCTCTGCCTTGAATTAAAGTTCAAGTCTGTGCTTATCCGATTCTAAGAGGGATGGTTTTGTGTAGTAAAACCTCTAAGAAATTTTTTGATTGAGTCAATTATAGGGACACTATATCAGCCGTCAAATTCACGTTATCTAAATTCCAGGAACAAGGTTAATTAGGTGCCAAGTTCTAATTATGCATATGCCATATTGATATGCCTTTGACTTGCCAAGTTACTCTTGTGTTTTTCCCAAGCAATGGTTGTGTTGATAATCTCGTCTAAATTATTGTGTTTTGGTTGCCAACCCAAAACCCTATGGATTTTATCAGCACAAGCTGCAACACAGGCAGGATCGCCTGGACGACGTGGTGCAGCAATAACTGGAAAATCTACACCAGAAATAGCCTTGACTCTTTCAATAACTTGTCGCACGCTGTATCCTTGCCCATAACCGCAGTTGAAAATTTGGCTTTCCCCTCCTTTTTCTAAGTAATTCAAAGCATCTAAGTGAGCAGTCGCCAAATCTTCAACATGGATATAGTCTCGAATTGCGGTTCCGTCAGGCGTAGGAAAATCAGTACCAAAAATTCGGACTTCTGGCTTGCGCTTGAGTGCTGCATCACAAGCAGCTCGAATCAAGTGTGTGGCATTCGGTGACATTTGCCCCAATAGTCCACTTGGTTCAGAACCTGCGACATTAAAGTAACGTAAAATTACGTAGTTTAGTGAAGATACTGCTGCATAGTCCTGGATCAGCCACTCACTCATCAACTTTGAACGTCCGTAAGGATTAATGGGCTGTGTGGGATTCGACTCAGTAACAGGATTGTCTTTTACTTCTCCATAGACTGCGGCTGTGCTGGAAAAAATGAACTTGTTAACACCCATAACGCTACAGCAGCGCAGTAAATTTAAGGTGTTGCGGGTGTTGTTGGCGTAGTAGTCGAGGGGATGAGCTACTGATTCTGGAACAATCAGACTAGCGGCAAAGTGTAAGACTGCGCTGAATTTATGCTGGGCAAAAACTTGATAAAGATGTCCACTGTCTACTAAATCACCAATAATTAGTTTCCCGTGTAGTACTGATGCTGGTGAACTTGTAGAGCAGTTGTCGTAGACTACGACATCATAACCAGCTTCCCCTAATTGGCGAACTACATGGGAGCCAATGTAACCAGCACCGCCAGTTACCAATATTTTATTTTTCATTTCTTTTTCCTTATCTACCTTTACCTAACAAAACAACTCGAATCGTTTTGAAGGCGATCGCTAAATCCAACCAAATGGAATAATTTTTGATGTAGTACAGATCGTATGACAGCTTTTCGTAAGCATCCTCTATAGATGCTCCATAGGGATACATAACCTGTGCCCAGCCTGTAATTCCAGGTTTGACCAAATAGCGAACTTCATAGTAGGGAATCGCTTCTTTGAGTTTGACATCAAACTCTGGTCGTTCTGGACGAGGCCCAATCAGACTCATTTCTCCCCGTAGGACGTTCCATATTTGCGGTAATTCATCGATACGCAACAAACGTAGCCAGTATCCGATTCTGGTGATTCGTGGATCGCGTTGACTAGCCCACTGCACCCCCAACTTTTCTGCATCCTGATACATGGAGCGAAATTTATAAACTCTAAATGGTTTACCGTATAACCCACTTCGCTGCTGACTGTACAATACTGGGCCGGGGCTATCTAGCCTAACTAGTAATGCAACCAATAACAGAAGTGGTGCAACTAATACTAGTAAAAAGAGGATCAAGATGAGATCGATAACTCGCTTCAGTTTCATACTGAAGTAACCAGGCATGAGGTTAAAACCATCACTAAAAGCCAGCCATTTATCTTGTAACAGCGACGAAGGTAGTTTATACCAAAATGTTTCATAAACATCTGGCAATGTATAAACCGGAATGCCTCGCAACCGCATCTGCATTAACTGTTGTGCTTGTGACTTGGAAAAGTTTATCTGCGCTGTCACTATAACCCCAGACCAGGATTCTTGACTCCATTGCGACAAATCGCTCAAACTTCCCTGATAACTCAGATTTCTTTTTGGTAAGTCAATGGTTTTTTGGTTTTCCTCTGCTAGAACAGTCAACTTTCCTAAAGGATTAAGTTCTAGCAATTTTTGTGTAAATTTGATGGCATTATCCCCGCCTCCTAGTATTAACCAACGGCTTTTCAGAGCGTGCGATCGCACCCATCTCACTGCTACCACGCGCAATATTATTGCCCAGATAGTAAAGATTCCCAAGCTAGGTAAGAAGACACTCCGCCACGATATCGGGTTGTATTTGGCAATATCTGACAAGTAAATCAGAGCAGAAATCAAGAAGGCGATCGCAATGCTACAAACAATAATTCGAGCGGGCGCTCTTAAACCTGAAATTTGCCGATCTGGATGGTAAGCATCTGCCAAATAAAATGCTGCAAGTATCATGCAGACAAATGTATAAGGTAACGGATTTAGCCAATGTAAGGGTTGATCTAAACGCAACCATTGTGCGATCGCTAAACAAATTAGCAACCCAAAAATATCCCCTAACAAGAGCAATATCGGTAGGCTGCGGACTATATTTGGTAGCCTAGTATTGATAGGTAAACTGACATAACTTGTGGAAGTCATTGGTTTTTATTATTCTTCAGTATCCTGATATTGATTTCTTCGTTAAAACCAGCAACCGAGTCAAATAAGGGAATATTAAAGACTAGCCGTATTGTGCCAAAGCATACAAAAATAAGAAATTTTGTCTGCTCTGTTTGTCAAAGAAATTGGAGATTATGTATTACAAACTAGGAGGGGAACTATCTGTGCGTCGGTATAGCATATCTGTAGGAGATACATCTTAACTTGCATTGGCTGTACGAACTACACTACGGCTTCAAGGTTGTTCTTTTGACATTTGCATTATGCCATGAGTGTAGTCAATCTGAACTTTATATTTAATTTTTTGATTAGCGTATATTTGCTGTTAAAGTAGCTGTTCATAAAGTAACAAAATAAAGAAAAAGCTTATGCAAGCTGTTGAAATGCTGTTATTAAATTAATACCAAAGAAGTAAGTGGGTGAAAAAAAACATAATCATGTTAACCAAGATAAATGAGACTAAAAGCTTCTTCCCTCCTATATCTTGCCTTCTACCGCCTGCCCGACCTCAACTATAAATATTTATACTTTTCTACTTAATGAGTTAAAATAAATGCTTTTTAATGTAATTTAAAATTTTAGAAAAAAAATCAAAAACACCTTGACATTCAGATAATATTTCTGGGATAAATCTAAGGAAATCTAATAAAAAGCAAACATTTAAAAAAATACGGATACTTTTATTATGATTTTTTATACAAAAAGTTAGTAATTAATCCTAATTATGTCCAAATGGCTATCTTGGACTACCAAAATTGTGAAGCAAAATTAGTAAAAACAATTTCAGGTATTCGTAACATACTCCATGCCCTCTAACCAAGAAGACCAAAACTCCTTAGATTTGCAGCAATACTCCCTACTTCTGAAAAGGCGTTGGCTAATTATAGCTGCGGTGACTGCCTCTATTTTTGGGCTTTCAGCTTTAAATGCTATCAAGCAAAAACCAATTTATGAAGCAGAAGGTAAGTTGCTTTTCAGTAAAACTGACCGCGTTTCTTCGCTGACAAATCCCTCGGCACAAGTTGGGGAGTTGAGAAGTGTGACTGAAATCAACAGTCCGTTGGATACAGAAGCAGAGGTCATTCGTTCTAATCCAATAGTTGAGAAAACTATTGCTAGTCTCAGGTTAGTAGATAAGCAAGGAACACCCTTGGAAATAAATGAATTTCTCAAACAAGTCAAAATTAAAAGTGTCCGGGGTACAGATATTTTGGCGATTTCGTACAGCAGCAGCAATCCAAAAGAAGCCGCAGATGTTGTGAATTCGCTGATGAGATATTACCTGGAGAACAATATTGACGTTAACCAAGCCCAAGCGACAGTGGCAAAGAAGTTTTTACGCAAGCAATTGCCTGAAGTTGAAGCAAGGGTAGCTAGATCGGAAGCAGCTTTGCGTCGATTTAAAGAAGGAAATCGGGTAATTGCTTTAGAGCAAGAAGCAACAAAAGGAGTGGACAAACTCGCAAACTTATCAGACCAGATTACCCAAGCCCAGGCAAATTTAACGGATGCTGAGACTCGCTCAAAACTTCTGCAACGTCAATTGAGATTGAATTCGCAGCAGGCTGTGGATATAGGGAATTTAAGTCAATCAAAAGCTGTGCAGGAAATATTAACACAATACCAACAGGTGCAAAACCAGTTAGCAGTAGAAAAGACTCGTTATACAGACAAACATCCGACGATCGTTAATTTGTTAGCAAAAGAAGCAGCCCTCAAAAAGCAGCTAGAGACGCGAATTGTTGAGAATGCAGATAGAGAAAAATCTGTACCAGCCCAGAATTTAGGGATGGGAGAACTCAAGCAGACTTTAGTGGCCCAACTGGTACAGTCGGATGTAGAACGTTCAGCATTAGCTAACCGAATTACGGTTTTGCAGAATGCATACACACTTTCTCAAAGACGATTGAGTGTTTTACCGCAACTGCAAGAAAAACAGGAGCAGTTAGAGCGACAGTTGCAAGTTGCTACATCTACTTATGAAGAACTGCTAAAGCGATCGCAAGAAGTCGATGTAGTAGTAAATCAGAATGTAGGTAATGCCAGGGTAATATCTGCGGCTTTACTTCCTCAAAAAGCTCTTCCTTCCAAAATTGCCTTTCAGCTAGCACTGGGTGGATTTTTGGGAATTTTGCTGGGTGTAGGGGTAGCTTTGATCTTAGAAGCTATGGATCGATCCCTCAAAACTCTTGAGCAAGCCCAGCAGTTATTAGGTTACTCTTTACTCGGTACGATTCCTCGCTTGGCTCGAAAAGCTAAAAACAGTGGGGAAGGTCTAGTCGAACTAGCAGTCAAAGATAATCCATATTCGGGAGCAAGTTCAGCCTTTGAGATGCTTCAGACGAACCTGGATTTTACTATCTCCAAACCATTAAAAGTAATTGCCGTAGTTAGTTCAGCTCCCGGTGAAGGTAAATCATTTGTGGCTGCAAATTTGGCAGTAGCTAAAGCACATATGGGGCGTAAAATCCTATTAGTAGATGCGGATATGCGTCACTCCTCCCAACAGGAAATCTGGAAATTATCTAATCCAGTCGGACTAAGTAATGTTTTAGTTGGTCAAGCAGAGTTTCGCAACACCACTCAAGAAGTATTAGTTAACTTGGATTTACTAACGGCTGGGACAATCCCATCTAACCCCGCAGCATTGCTAGATTCGCAGCGTATGGCTTTGTTAATTCAAGAGGCAGTCAAAGACTATGATTGTGTGATTATTGATACTCCTGCCTTGAGTTTGTTTGGTGATGCACTCATGCTGGGCAAAATGGCAGATGGGATATTGCTAGTTGTACATCCTGGAGTGCTTGACCGTGCTGTTGCTAAGAGTACAAAAATCATGCTAGAGCAAGCGCGATCGCATGTTTTAGGAATGGTGGTAAATGGGATTACTGCTGAAAAGAAGTCTGGTTACTATCACTCTAGGAGGTCTGATGGTGGAAAAAGGTCTGCTTTGAGTCAGATAAATTTGCCTGGGATTAAGAGCTTGATGAAGTTTATTTATTGACTTGACTATAAGTTAACTCTAGGTGGGATAGGTGTATTTTCATGATCGGAAAACAGACGCTCGAGCCTCGGCAGAAATTAGTGATTAAGGCAGGGCAAACCGAGCAGCAGTACTGGCAGGATATCTGGAAGTATCGGGAGTTGTTTTACTTCTTGGCTTGGCGAGACATCTTGGTGCGCTATAAGCAAACAGCCATCGGGCTGTCTTGGGCATTGCTGCGACCTTTTTTAACGACAGTTGTGTTTACGGTTGTATTTGGTGTTTTACTCAAGGCTCCGTCGGCAGGAGCGCCTTACCCGATTGTGGTGTTTTCCGCGATGCTACCTTGGCAGTTCTTTTCTAATGCCTTGAGTGAGTGTAGTAATAGCTTAATTAGTAATTCTAATTTAATTTCTAAAGTTTATTTTCCGCGTTTGATTGTGCCAACGAGTGCGGTGATTGTGAGTTTTGTCGATTTTATGATTTCTGCAATCATCCTATTGGGATTTATGGCGTGGTATAACTTTGTGCCGGATTGGCGAATTTTAACGCTGCCGTTGTTTATTGCGATCGCATTTGCCGGGGCAATGGGGTCGGGGTTATGGCTGGCGGCATTAAACGTGGAATATCGGGATTTCCGATATATTGTGCCGTTTATTGTGCAGTTTGGACTATATATTTCGCCGGTGGGTTTTAGTAGTAGTGTGGTGCCGCAACAGTGGCGACTGCTTTATTCATTAAATCCAATGGTGGGTGTAATTGATGGTTTCCGGTGGGCAATTTTGGGTAAAAATTTTGACATTTATCTACCAGGATTTCTCTTGTCGGTGGCGTTAGTGATATTAGTGCTGATTACTGGAATTTACTATTTCCGTCGGATGGAGCGCAAGTTTGCGGACATTATTTAGACATAGCGTTTCAGGAGTTGTTAGCAGAGGTTGGAGAATATATGGCAGATACGGTGGTTAAGGTTGAGAACTTAAGTAAGAGCTATGTGTTGAGCCATCAGCAGGAGGGATATCGCTATAAGGCGTTGCGCGATGTGATGGCGGACGGGGCAAAATCGATCGCGAAGACGTTAAACCCCTTTAATCAAAACGCAAAACGCAAAACGCAAAACTCGAATCGTGAGGAATTTTGGGCAGTCAAGGATCTGTCGTTTGAGATTAAGCAAGGCGATCGGGTTGGAATTCTTGGGCGGAATGGAGCGGGCAAATCGACATTACTGAAGCTTTTGAGCCGGATTACGGAACCTACTCATGGCAGTATTGAGATTACGGGGCGAGTGGCGAGTTTGCTAGAGGTAGGGACGGGTTTTCATCCTGAGTTGACAGGGCGCGAAAATATTTACCTCAATGGGGCGATTTTGGGCATGAGTCGGGAACAGATCAAACGCAAGTTTGATGAAATTGTTGATTTTGCAGAGATTGAAAAATTTTTAGATACGCCTGTTAAACGCTACTCCTCTGGGATGTATGTACGCCTTGCATTTTCGGTTGCGGCACATTTAGAGCCAGATGTTTTGATTGTGGATGAAGTTTTAGCAGTTGGAGATGCAAATTTTCAGAAAAAATGTCTTGGCAAAATGCAGGAAGTATCCAACGATCGAGCTCGAACAGTTCTATTTGTAAGTCATAATATTGAAGCAATTCAACGGCTATGTTCTAAATGTTTGTTACTAAATAAGGGGCAGCTAATTAATTACGGGAATACAAACAGCGTCATAACTCAATATTTATCTAGTAACCAGTATTCTTATCAAGCTTTCCCAAAAAAGTGGATAAATTTAAGCGATGCACATCGCAATGGCAATGGACAAGCTCGTTTTATCGCTGTTCAATATAGTAGTTCAAGAAAAGATATTTCTTTTAATGCTTATTCAAATGGTGAACTTGAATTTTTACTAAAAATTGAATCAGATTCCTCAAGAAATATTGGAAGTCTTGCAGTTGTTGTCTATAACCAGTTCGGTATCAAATTAGTAAATGCGGATATTGTATCACTTGGACAAATAATATTCCTTCAACAAGGAGAAAATATAGTTAAATTAAACATTGAAAAGCTACATTTAAAATCAGGTACTTATGTCATTGGTCTTTGGCTTTCCGATTCTTCATTCCATACTATCTTTGATTATATTGAGTCAGCATTTGAAATAGAGGTGGTTGAACTTCCATCCGAAGATTTTGGTATAACATGTGACGGTTTAGTAACCTGTAACTTTCAAGTATTCTCAGCGCCAATCGCAGATTCAAATCTAAATTTAAAAACCTAAAAATCATTCAATGAGACACTTTTAAAGATAGTCTGATGTTTATTTAATCCAAAACAAGACATCCCTTTTGATACAAGATAGATAAGAGAGAAGATATGGAAAAGCAAAATGTTCTTTATTTCACAAGTTATCCTTTAGACTCTAATAATGGTTGTGGAATGGCACTTTTAAATGATATTTTTCAATTATCTCAGATAGAAGACATCAACCTTTATGTTGCTGTTACTTGTAACGAAAGTAGTCAATTAGAAACTAGAGTACAATTAGAAAAACTTCAAGTTAAATATTACTTAACTACTCGATTAAGTTTTTCTGAAAAAAAAGAAAATCTCTTAAAAGAAGTAGTAAAAGTATATAAAAGATTAGTGTATAAATTACGCTCGACTTTCAGCTTTCAGAATGTAACGTACTACAATTGGGATCGAGCAAAACATATTTCTGAGTATTTAACTGAACTCTGCGAACAACTCTCGATTCAAGTTGTTATTGTTGAACAACTATATAGTATTTTATGGTTTAAAAACTTCCTTAAACTTAAACAAAAAAAGATATATCTTGCAACTGATAAAGAAGCAGAATTTTTTAAGGCTCTTGCTCCCCATAATTGGTTCAATTACAAATCTCAATTTAGTATTTTTATTAGTTATTTAAGACTAAAAAATTTTGAAAAAAAAGTCTGTGAATTGGCTGATAAATGTATATTTATGTCCGAAGCAGATATTCCAAAATATTTACTAGGTAATGAAAAAGCATCGATCAATTCACAAATACTTCCGCCTAAAATCGGCGGCTGGCGTTATACAAATTCAAAGACAGTTTTCTTTGCTGGTAATATTAATTTCTATTTCAATTTCTTAGCTGTAAAATGGTTAATCTGTGAATTATCTCCGAGATTATTAAGACTAAATAATAAAATAAAAATTGTGATTACTGGTACAGATTTTTCTAATATGCCTAAAAATTGGACTATAGAAAGTAACGTTCATATTCCTGGTTTTATTCCTAAAGAACAGCTTGAGTTTTTGTTTCAAACTTCCGATATTTTTATATGTCCTATTGATAATGATTTTTCAGTGAAAATGAAATTAGTTGAATGTGTTTCTTATGGAATTCCTTTCTTCGCAACTGAGCCTTGTCTGAAAGCATTACCATATTTATCTGGGTTGCCAGTTTTAGATATTAATAGCCCTGAGAAAGCAGCAGCTTATATTTGTGATACTTTATCGAGAAAAGAAGTCTTAGAGCGATTAAGTAACCGCATCTTAGAAGATGCTTTTAATTTTGCTAATACTCGAAAATATTGGTGGACAAAAACTGTTTTAGATATATAAATATTTAACTTTAAATATTGAGATAGTTATCAAAATCAATTTATCTCAATTTCTAAAAATTTTCAAACACTAGTTATTACAACATAACCAAAATGACTACTTTCCATCAATCAGTTTTAGTTACTGGGGTAGCGGGATTTATTGGTCGTTACGTTGCTCGGTATTTCTCAGAGCAAGGTTGGTCGGTAATAGGCGTTGATAATTCGCCTCCTGAAAATGCTCCCCTTCACAACTTAACAGCTTATCATCGTCTCAAATTACCCGATCCCTCTTTAAATAACTTATTGAAGGAATATTCTCCTAACATTTGCATTCATTGTGCAGGGCGTGCCTCTGTTGGCTTATCGATTATTGAACCAGATATTGACTTTCAATCTAATACAACTTTAACTTTTGAAATTTTAAATGCGTTGCGAATTAATGCTCCTAGATGTCGATTTATTTTTCTTTCTAGTGCAGCTATTTATGGAAATCCAGAGTCATTACCTATTGGAGAAACTCAACGCTGTAACCCCATTTCTCCTTATGGATTTCATAAGTTACAAAGCGAACAACTATGTTTAGAATTTAGCAAAGTTTATGATTTACCAACTGCAAGTGTACGAATTTTTTCTGCTTATGGCCCTGGTTTACGTCGTCAAGTCCTTTGGGATATTTGCCGACAAGCAATTTATCAACCCATAGTTAAATTACAAGGAACTGGCAAAGAAAGCCGTGATTTTATTCATGTACTCGACATTGCCAAAGCTTTATTAGTAGTAGCAACTTCTGCACCAATGCAAGGAGAAACATATAATTTTGCAAGTGGAAGAGAAGTTACAATTTCAGAACTAGCAGAGATGGTGTTTAAATCCTTAGACTACAAAGGTAGTGTTGAGTTTGATGGAATAGTTCCTGTTGGAACCCCCATTAATTGGCAAGCTGATGTTACAAAATTAGGAAGTTTAGGAATAACCGATTTTTTATCTTTAGAACGGGGTGTCCGTGTTTATGCAAATTGGAGTTATGCAGAACTGTTGGGCATATAGTTCTTCTTTAAAAAAGCCATACTCATTAAAAAAATTTTTCTGATGAACAAAAAACAGTTAAAACTAATCGTCCAAAAGATATTACCATCTCCTACCCACCACTGGCTAAAATCTCAATATAATAAGGTACGCCTGGGTACTCTGCAAAGCTTAAAACCTATAAATTCAGGTTGGGGTTTTGAACGAGGAAAACCAATTGACCGCTACTATATTGAGAATTTTTTGGGTCGCCATTCAAATGATATTCATGGGCACGTATTAGAAATTGGAGATAACTATTATACTCAGCAATTTGGAGGCGATCGCGTTACTAAAAGCGATGTATTGCACGTTCAAGATAACCCCAATGCAACAATCATCGCAGACCTAACAGATGCAGAACATATACCATCAAATACATTTGACTGCTTTATACTGGTGCAGACGCTTCAGCTAATTTACGAAGTGCGACTAGCGCTCTTAACAACCTACAGAATTATGAAACCAGGAGGTGTTGTTCTGGCTACGTTTCCGGGAATCACACCACTCAAAGATCGGGAATGGAACCATTGCTGGTGTTGGAATTTTACAGCCCTATCTGCACAGCGACTGTTTGAGGAGGTTTTCCCTAAAGAAAATATTCAAGTCCAAACCCACGGAAATGCTTTGGCAGCCACAGCTTTTCTTCAAGGATTGGTAGTTCAAGATATACCCAAGGGAAAGCTAGATTATCATGACCGTAGCTACGAGGTAACTATCACCGTTAGAGCAGTGAAACCTGATATGAGGTGATGGAATGAAAATACCTGGAAGTGACAAATTGCAGCGAACGATTCGACGGCTCCAGAAAAATTTAGCATCCTCTAAGGGGCTTATTTTGATGTACCATCGCGTCGCTGAGGTAGAATTAGATCCCTGGAGTCTGTGCGTAACTCCCCAAAATTTCGCCGAGCAACTAGAAGTTTTACAAAAATATTACCAACCCCTTAGCCTCAAGCAATTCGCGCAAGCGCATCGAGATGGCAACATTCCAGACCGAGCAGTGGTTGTCACCTTTGATGACGGTTATGCAGACAATCTCCATCATGCCAAACCCCTACTAGAACGCTATGGTATACCAGCAAATATTTTCGTGAGTACTGGCTACATCGGAAGGGAGCGTGAGTTTTGGTGGGATGAATTAGAACGGCTACTTTTGCGACCAGGTAAATTACCAGAGAAACTTTCTTTGAATATTAATGATAGCCTTTGTCACTGGGAACTGGGTCAAGCCGCCAATTATACTCAACAAGACTATCAAAGCGATCGCATCTGTAAATATTGGGAAGCTAAACCCGGTTCTCGAATGTCTTTCTATTACTCAATTTGGCAAGTATTACTACCTTTACCAGAACGGGAATGTTTAAAAGCTCTAGACGAGTTAGTAATTTGGGCTAATGCCAAATCTACTGTACGCAAGACTCACCGCTCCCTTTTACCCGAAGAGGTGTGTGTTTTGGGGCAAGGAGATTTAGTAGAAATTGGCGCTCACACAGTTACCCATCCATTTCTTTCAGCACAATCAACAGAATTACAAAGGTATGAAATCCAGCAAAGCAAAGCTACTTTAGAGGAGATGCTCAATCGTCCCGTGACAAGTTTTTCCTATCCATTTGGTAATTACACTCAACAAACCCTTGAATTGGCTCAAACTATTGGATTTGACTGTGCTTGCACTACAACTAAAGACATAGTCTGGCGACAGAGCAACAGTTTTCAATTGCCTCGCTTCGGAATTGAAAACTGGAATGGGGAAGAATTTGCCAAGCAATTAGCGAGGTGGTTTTATGGTTGAACAGATAAATAAGAAACCGTTAGTTTCCTGCATCATCATCTTTTTGAACGCTGTTGAAAATTTCTTTATAGAAGCAATAGAAAGCATTTTTGCTCAAACCTATGACAATTGGGAACTTTTACTAGCAGATGACGGTTCAGCCGACGAAAGTACAGCCATTGCGTTGCGATATGCCCAACAATACCCTGACAAAGTGCGCTATTTGGAGCATGAAGGTCATCAAAATCACGGTATGAGTGCAACGCGCAATCTGGGAATTCGCCATGCAAAAGGTGAATATATTGCTTTACTAGATGCAGATGATATCTGGTTGCCACAAAAACTGGAGAAGCAGGTAGCGATATTAGAAGCTCACCCTGAAGCAGGTATGGTTTATGGTTCCACTCTCACGTGGTTTGGCTGGACGGGTAATCCTGAAGATGCGAAGCACGATCGCCAACGAACTCTGGGTGTAAAACCTGATACCCTGCTAAAACCGCCAACACTGCTCAAGTTGTTTTTGAAAGGCAAAGCCGAAACACCAGGTATCTGCGGCGTTCTCATACATCGCAAACTCGTTCAAGATGTCGGTGGCTTTGAGGAGTCCTTTCGAGGACTGTTTGAAGATAAAGCCTTCTTTGCCAAAGTCTGTGTCAAAGCATCTGTCTTTGTAGAAAGTGGCTGTTGGGATAGGTATCGACAACACCCAAAAAGCTCTTGTTATGTTGCACAAGCTTTAGGAGAATACAATCCACTCAAACCAAATCCTACCCACTTAACTTTCTTGACTTGGTTAGAGAAATATTTGTGCGAACAAGGATACCAGGATACTGAGATTTGGCAAGCTTTAAATAAAGCATTATGGCCTTATCACCACCCACGAATGTTCTACTTATTGCAATTTTTTCCAGATGTTGCTCAATCTTTTACGAGGAATATAAAAAAAATTGTGAAATTCATATTTAGACATACTCAGTATAAACCTAGCCATCTGTCCAGAACTAATTGACGGATAGTTTTTCACAATGACTTGAAGAAATTATTTAATTACAGCAATAAAAAAACAAATTAACTGAACACCTAAACTGACGAACAGTCAATTATTATGAATGAACTATACCCTTTTCGATCTGTTATTCAACCTGTGCCCAATGGAGAACCACGACCTTTATGGTCAGTGATGATTCCCACTTACAACTGTGCAAACTATCTGCGTGAAACACTGACGAGTGTGTTATCACAAGACCCAGGATCGGAGATAATGCAAATAGAGGTGGTTGATGACCACTCCACCAAAGACGATCCTGAAGCTATTGTTAAAGAATTAGCAGGCGATCGCGTTAGTTTTTATCGCCAACCAGAAAATGTTGGACATGTTAAGAACTTTACCACCTGCCTAGAGCGATCGCGTGGCAAACTCATCCATCTTTTGCATGGTGATGATTGCGTTCGGGAAGGCTTTTATCGCAAGATGCAACAAACATTTGATACTCAGTCGGAAATAGGAGCCGCTTTCTGTCGTCACATCTTTATGGATGAGACAGGCCACTGGCGACACTTTTCTGAGATATTACAACCTCAAAGCGGCACAATTGATAATTGGTTGGAAAAAATTATAGTTAAACAATATATTCAAACTCCCTCTATTGTCGTTCGCCGACAAGTATATGAAAAGTTAGGTAGTTTTGACCATCGGTTTTGTTTTTATTATGAAGACTGGGAAATGTGGGTGCGAATTGCCGCACAATACCCTGTATGGTACGAAGTTGAGCCACTAGCTATTTATCGGCTACATTCTGTATCTAATACTGGGCAAACTGTGCGTACAGGCAAAAACATGCAAGAGGTACGCCGTGGATTGGAAATTGCACAGTCTTATTTGCCTGCTTATCTGCCACAATCAACAGTTGATCGCTTGATCGATGCCAATAAAAAACACTCGGCAATCTGTGCTCTCAGAACAGCCCAGAGTATGCTGATGATTGGCGATTTATCTGCTGCGATCGCCCAAATTAAAGAGGCATTTAAATGCAGTATCTCACCAAAGGTCATGGCATATTTCATTTACTTTGCTACCCAAGCGGGATTGAAACGTTCGCTGTCATTTTATCGAAATTAAATCAGGACTTACGCAACTGGCACAGCGCGATCACTAATTAATAGTATTTATGTAC
>NZ_JAVRCK010000112.1:0-23303 GCF_034530815.1 Nostoc sp. DedSLP03 | reverse complement strand
GTCTTCCAAAAGATGGGTCTTCCTTTCCGTCAAATGCACTCTTGGGATTACTCCGGCCCTTATCACGGTTATGACGGCTTCGCCATCTTCGCTCGTGATATGGACTTGGCACTCAACAGCCCAACCTGGTCATTAATTGGCGCTCCTTGGAATGAAAAAGCTCAGGCTAAGAAGGCTGAAGCTAAGGCTAAGGCTGCCGTCTAGGGAAATGGGAGAGAGCGATAAGTAAGGATAACCTGGGGCTTAAAACCCCAGGGGGGAGTTGGGAATCCAAAATTCAAAATTGAAAAATTAAAATTTCTTTTGATTTTTGCATTTTGAATTTTGAATCACATTCTCACTCCCTTGTAGAGACGCGATTAATCGCCTCTCTCCCACTTCCACCTCGATTAGTAAAGAATTCAGTAAGCTTGGAGATCCAGAAATGCCTCAGAATCCAGAAAAAATTCAAGATCACGTCGAGTTATTCCACCAGCCTGAGTACCAACAGCTATTTGAAAACAAAAAGCAGTTTGAAAACGGTCACGAAGCCGAAGAAGTACAACGGGTTGCAGAGTGGACAAAAGGTTGGGATTATCGTGAAAAGAACTTCGCTCGTGAAGCTTTAACTGTTAACCCTGCTAAAGGTTGTCAACCATTAGGAGCAATCTTTGCTGCTGTTGGTTTTGAAGGTACTCTACCTTTCGTTCAAGGTTCTCAAGGTTGCGTTGCTTACTTCCGCACCCACTTAACCCGTCACTACAAAGAGCCATTCTCTGGTGTATCTTCTTCAATGACTGAAGATGCAGCCGTGTTTGGTGGTCTGCAAAACATGATTGACGGCTTGGCGAACTCTTACCAACTCTACAAGCCCAAGATGATCGCTGTCTGCACCACCTGTATGGCAGAAGTAATTGGTGATGACTTACAAGCCTTCATCAACAACGCTAAGAGTGCTGGTTCAGTTCCTCAAGATTTCCCAGTACCTTACGCTCACACCCCTAGCTTTGTCGGTTCCCACATTACTGGTTACGACAATATGATGAAGGGAATTCTTTCTAACTTGACCGCAGGTCATAAGAAAGAAACCAGCAATGGTAAAATCAACTTTATCCCAGGTTTTGACACCTACGTAGGTAACAACCGCGAAATCAAGCGGATTGCTTCCTTGTTCGGCTTTGACTACACAATTCTAGCTGACAACAGCGACTACCTGGATTCACCTAACACAGGTGAGTTCGATATGTACCCAGGTGGTACAAAGTTAGAAGATGCAGCAGATTCAATCAATGCGAAAGCTACGATCGCTCTGCAAGCACACTCTACCCCCAAAACCCGCGAGTACATCGAAAAAGAATGGAAGCAACCAACCTCAGTTTCCCGTCCTTGGGGCATTAAGGGTACTGATGAGTTCTTGATGAAACTCAGCGAATTGAGCGGTATCCCCATTCCCGAACAATTGGAAATTGAACGTGGTCAAGCAGTTGATGCCATGACTGACTCCCACTCATGGATTCACGGCAAGCGCTTCGCTATCTACGGCGAACCAGATTTAGTATACAGCGTAGTTGGCTTTATGCTAGAAATGGGTGCTGAACCTGTGCATATCTTGGTTCACAACAGCAACGAAGTATTTGAAGCAGAAATGAAAGCACTGCTTGCTTCTAGCCCCTTCGGTCAACATGCAACTGTTTGGCCTGGTAAGGACTTGTGGCACATGCGTTCATTGTTGTTCACAGAACCAGTAGACTTCTTAGTTGGTAACACCTACGGTAAGTACCTGTGGCGCGACACCAAGATTCCCCTCGTGAGAATCGGCTACCCCATCATGGATCGCCACCACTTACACCGTTACGCCACCATTGGTTATCAAGGCGTGATCAACCTCCTCAACTGGACTGTAAACACCCTGTTTGAAGAAATCGATCGCAACACCAACATTCCTTCTAAGACAGATATTTCCTACGACTTGATTCGTTAGAAATTGCGTAGAAACACAACGTGTTAATTAAAGGGTAAAGAAGGGGATTAGGGACTAGGGACTGGGGACTGGGGACTGGGGACTGGGAAAACGCCCAATGCCCAATACCCAATTCCCAATCACCAATCCCCAATCCCCAACTTCCCTTTTTCTTGATAAGACATCTTGCAAAAGTAGCTTTTGCTTTCCGGTTGGAGAAAGGTTAAAGGTTACTGGGTTTGGGAAAATTCCATACCTTTACCCTTTAACCCTTCCCCTTTTCCCCGACAAATGCCAAGAAGTCTATAGCATTTACCCAAGGGATTTATAAATGGAAACCATCAATCGCACTCACGAACACACTCACACTCATCCTCATCCTAATTACCATCCACCTAATCAGAAAAAAAGAGGGTGGTTCCACAATCTTCTGAATCCGTTGCGTGGTGTAGTGGATGGAATTCAGGTTAAAAATAATCGCTTCGCTCATCTAATTTGCCAAACAATTCCTTGTTGTTGTCCCTTTGAGCGACAAATTAAATTATTTGGAAAGTGTATTGATATCCCACCACTATGTAAACTCAATCCTTTATATGACGAATTCGTAGGATTGCGTTTCCGTGCTCTATCTTACCTGACCGATGTCTGTGGAGAGGATGTCACAAAATACATTTGTTAGTCATTGGTCATTGGTTATTGGTCATTGGTCATTGGTCATTGGTCATTAGTCATTAGTTGTTAGTTGTTATTTATTCAAATGACAAATGACAAAGGACAATTAACAATTAAGAGAAGAGAGATGAAAAGCACCCAAGGCAAAATCAACGAGCTGCTGACTGAGACAGGATGCGAGCATAATCAGCACAAACAATCCGAAAAGAAAAATAAATCATGCGCTCAACAGGCACAACCTGGCGCGGCTCAAGGGGGCTGTGCCTTTGATGGTGCAATGATTGCTCTAGTGCCGATCGCAGATGCAGCGCATCTAGTCCACGGGCCGATCGCCTGTGCTGGTAATTCCTGGGGTAGTCGTGGTAGTCTGTCGTCTGGCCCGCAACTCTACAAAATGGGCTTTACCACTGACTTGGGTGAAAATGATGTCATCTTCGGTGGCGAAAAGAAACTCTACAAAGCGATTCTGGAACTTCACGAGCGCTACCAGCCAGCAGCAGTATTCGTCTATGCCACTTGCGTTACAGCCTTAATTGGCGATGATATGGATGCTGTCTGCAAAGCGGCGGCTGAGAAAATTGGTATTCCTGTTGTTCCTGTCATTGCTCCAGGATTCATTGGCAGTAAAAATCTGGGCAACCGTTTTGGCGGTGAATCTTTATTAGAATATGTTGTCGGCACAGCAGAACCGGAACATACAACGCCCTATGATATTAACTTAATCGGTGAATATAACATCGCCGGTGAAATGTGGGGAGTAACACCACTGTTAGAAAAATTAGGCATCCGTATTTTGTCTAAGATTACGGGCGATGCTCGCTACAATGAAATTCGCTACGCCCACCGCGCCAAGCTCAACGTCATGATCTGCTCGCGAGCGCTGCTGAATATGGCGAGAAAGATGGAGGAGCGTTACAACATCCCTTACATTGAAGAGTCTTTCTACGGCATCGATGATATGAATCGCTGTCTGCGAAATATCGCTGCTAAATTAGGCGATCCCGATCTACAGGAGCGGACAGAAAAGCTCATTGCAGAAGAAACGGCTGCTTTAGATTTGGCATTGGCTCCTTATCGCGCTCGACTCAAAGGTAAGCGGGTTGTTTTATATACTGGTGGTGTTAAGAGTTGGTCGATTATTTCGGCTGCTAGAGATTTAGGCATTGAAGTTGTTGCTACCAGTACTCGGAAAAGTACTGAAGAAGATAAAGCCAAAATCAAGAAGTTGATTGGCAACGATGGCATCATGCTGGAGAAGGGCAACGCTAAGGAATTGCTACAACTGGTTAAAGACACCAAAGCAGATATGCTGATTGCTGGTGGACGTAACCAATACACCGCTTTGAAAGCTCGAATTCCTTTCCTTGATATCAACCAAGAACGCCACCATCCTTATGCAGGTTATGTGGGAATGATTGAGATGGCGCGGGAACTGTACGAAGCTCTGTATAGCCCGATTTGGGAACAAATACGCAAACCCGCTCCTTGGGAAGAAGAGGAGGAAGTTTAATGGCGATCGTTACCGCTTCTAACAAAGCACTGACAGTTAATCCTCTCAAGCAAAGTCAAGCTTTGGGCGCAACATTAGCCTTTTTGGGATTGAAAGGGACGATGCCCTTATTCCACGGTTCTCAAGGTTGTACTGCTTTCGCCAAAGTTGTCCTGGTGCGGCATTTCCGGGAAGCGATTCCCCTCGCTACGACGGCGATGACGGAAGTCACTACCATTTTGGGTGGTGAAGAGAATGTCGAGCAAGCAATTCTCACTCTGGTGGAAAAAGCTAACCCAGAAATTATTGGTTTATGTAGTACTGGGTTGACTGAAACTAGAGGCGATGACATTGAGGGATTTCTTAAAGAAATCCGCGATCGCCATCCTGAATTGAATGATTTAGCGATCGTTTTTGCACCTACCCCAGATTTTAAAGGTGCGTTGCAAGATGGCTTTGCTGTCGCTGTGGAAAGCATAGTTAAGGAAATCCCTCGCGCGGGTGGACTCAGAACTGAACAAGTCACGATTTTGGCGGGTTCTGCCTTCACACCAGGGGATGTACAGGAAATCAAAGAGATAGTCACATCCTTTGGATTAGTGCCGATCTTTGTACCTGACCTTGGCGCTTCTCTAGATGGACATTTAGAGGATAATTATAGTGCGGTTACAGTCAGTGGGACTACCTTAAAACAGCTACGAGAAGTGGGTAGTTCTGCCTTTACCCTGGCATTAGGCGAAAGTATGCGGGGGGCTGCCAAGATTCTGGAAGAACGCTTTGGCACACCTTACGAGGTGTTTGGCGAACTGACTGGATTAGAACCAGTAGATGAGTTTATCCAAGCATTGGCGATTCTGAGCGGTAACAGCGTACCCGAAAAATACCGCCGCCAACGCCGTCAGTTGCAAGATGCAATGTTGGACACTCACTTTTACTTCGGTGCAAAACGAGTTTCCCTCGCACTGGAACCAGATTTGTTGTGGTCAACCGTGCATTTCCTGCAATCGATGGGAGCACAAATTCATGCGGCGGTGACAACCACGCGATCGCCTCTGTTAGAAAAACTCCCGGTTAAAAGCATTACCATCGGCGACTTAGAAGACTTTGAAAGTTTAGCAGGCGGTTCTGATTTGCTGATTGGTAACTCGAATGTGGGTGCGATCGCAAAACGCCTTTCGATTCCTCTTTATCGTTTAGGATTGCCCATTTATGATCGCTTAGGTAATGGTCAATTTACCAAAGTTGGCTATCGAGGCACAATGGAACTTTTATTTGGCATCGGCAACCTGTTTTTAGAGGCAGAAGAAGCGAGAGTTAAACAGTTTCAAGAGTTCGGAACTGTGAGCGCTGAGTTTTGAATTCTTCTTCAAGAATTCAGAAGTCAGAATCCAGAATTCAGAATGCTTTTCAGAAAAAGTAAAACCTGTCACTGATTGTTTGCCCTGAACGTTTTCGTAGGGAAAAACACTAAATATGCAGATTTAGTTCTTATTCCTGAATTCTGAATCCTGACTCCTGAATTCCTTCTTCCCAATTCAAAATTCAAAACTTTAGAGAGGAGAATTACAATGAAAATAGCCTTTACGACGAGCGACCGAGTTCATATTAATGCTCACTTCGGATGGGCAAAAATGATTGATGTTTACGAAATTACCGATGAGGGATATCACTTCGTAGAAACCCTCACCTTTGAAGGCGAACTCAAGGAAGATGGGAATGAAGACAAAATCACCCCAAAACTTGAAGCAATAGGTGACTGTACGATTATTTACGTAACAGCAATTGGTGGTAGCGCCGCCGCTCGGTTAATCAAGAAAGGTGTCACCCCAGTGAAGGCGCGATCGGAAGAAGAAGAAATTAGTGAAGTGCTAAATAAGCTAGTGAAAACCCTCAAAGGTAATCCTCCACCTTGGTTGCGTAAAGCTTTACAGCCAAAAACCACAAACTTTGCTGATGAAATCGAAGACGAAGCAACAGTATGACCGCAAATAATAGTGTGAACGGAACCGCTACAACTGAAGTCTTGAACTCACCTTTCCTGAAGGTATTAATCAAACAAATCCGTGGTCAAGACAGTTATGGAGTTTATCGTACTTGGTCGAATGAGTTGATTCTCAAACCTTTTATTGTCACCAAACAAAAGAAACGGGAAATCTCCGTTGAGGGCGAAGTTGATGCGGTAACTCAAGCCCGGATTATGGCATTTTTTCGAGCTGTAGCGGCTGGGATTGAACAAGAAACGGGTTTGATATCCCAGGTTGTAGTTGATTTGAGCCATGAAGGATTTGGCTGGGCGCTAGTTTTTTCTGGTCGTCTTTTGCTAACTGTGAAAACCCTGCGAGATGCTCATCGCTTTGGCTTTGACTCGCTAGAGAAATTAGCAGAAGAGGGAGAAAACTACGTCAAAAAAGGTCTTGATTTGGCGAAGCGCTTTCCTGAAGTTGGCAAAGTTTAAGTAGTCATTAGTCATTGGTCATTGGTCATTGGTAAAAGATAAATGACTAATGACAAAAGACAAAGGACAAAGGACAAATGACAAATGACAATTGAGGAACTACAAGGACAAATCAGACGGCTTAACAGCAAAGCAGGTCAAATGAAAATGGATCTGCATGATTTAGCTGAAGGTCTGCCAACAGATTACAACCAACTTATGGATGTTGCCGCCGCAACTTATGAAATCTATCGCCAGTTAGATGAACTTAAGCAACATCTAAAACAATTGGAAAATGCTAAATGACCTAAGAGGAAAAAGATACAAGCCCTAAAATCATGGGGATTGTTAATTTTGACTTTTGACTTTTGACTTTTGAATTCGGAGCGAAGCGACGTGACTGGAACTATTGATGAATTCAAGAAGCTCGTAGATGCAGAAGAATTTTTTCAATTCTTTAATATGTCTTACGATTTAGAAGTTGTGAATGTAAATCGTCTACATATTCTGAAAAAGTTTTCTCAATATATGCACGAAATTGATGAGAATTCTCCTGACTTGAGTCAAGAAGAGAAACTAAATCAATATTCTTTGGCTTTGCAAAAAGCTTATCAGGTATTTATCGAATCGACAGCTTACGAACAAAAGCTGTTCAAAGTGTTTAACGACAAGCCGAAAAATGTAGTCACACTGACAGAAATCACTTCTGATTAGGAGGTATAAATTGGTTAACCTAACGCCTACCGAATTAGAACGCTATCGTCGCCAAATGATGCTTCCGAATTTTGGCGAAACAGCACAGAAACGCCTGAAGTCAGCGACAGTTTTGGTTACGGGTGTGGGGGGATTAGGCGGTACGGCGGCGCTTTACTTAGCAGTAGCGGGCGTTGGGCGGCTAATCTTAGTCCGGGGTGGTGACTTGCGGCTAGATGATATGAATCGTCAAGTTCTCATGACTGATGATTGGGTAGGTAAGCCAAGGGTATTCAAAGCTAAAGAAACTCTGGATGCGATTAATCCTGATGTCCAAGTGGAAGCTGTTCATGATTACATCACCCCGGAAAATGTAGATTCGTTAGTGCAATCTGCCGATATGGCTCTTGATTGCGCCCACAATTTTACAGAGCGCAATTTGTTAAATGAAGCCTGTGTGCGATCGCGTAAGCCAATGGTAGAAGCCGCCATGAATGGGATGGAGGCTTACCTGACAACGATTATTCCTGGTGTGACTCCTTGTTTATCTTGTCTGTTTCCAGAAAAGCCTGATTGGGATCAGCGCGGCTTTTCAGTTTTAGGCGCTGTTTCTGGGACACTAGCTTGTTTAACAGCTTTGGAAGCTATCAAGCTGATCACCGGGTTTAGTCAGCCTCTATTGTCGCAATTGCTGACAATCGATTTAAATCGAATGGAATTTGCTAAACGCCGTTCTCACCGCGATCGCTCTTGTCCAGTATGCGGTAATAGTGCGCCTTGGAGACACGCGCAATCCAATTCGATGGAACCCACAGTCAATAGTCATTAGTCATTAGTCATTGGTCATTGGTCAATAACAAAGGACAACTGACAAATGACAAAGGACAAAAGACAACTGACAACCCACATCTGCAATCAGAACAACTAATCGCTACAAATCAGGAGAACTGATGGCCGTTATTTTATCAGAAAAAGCAGAATTTCATCTGCGGGCATTCCTTAAAGGTTCTGCACCCGACGCTGATGGCGCAACTAAAGGTGTCCGCATCTCTGTAAAAGATGGTGGTTGCAGTGGCTATGAATATGCGATCGATATCACCAGCAAGCCCCAACCAGATGATTTAGTAAGTCAGCAAGGCAAGGTACTGGTTTACGTTGATGCTAAAAGTGCGCCCTTATTAGACGGAGTTATCGTTGACTTTGTTGAGGGAGTGATGGAAAGCGGTTTTAAATTCATCAACCCTAATGCAACTGATACCTGCGGTTGTGGAAAGTCTTTTAAAGCAGGTGACTGTACGCCTACTGGTGTACCTTGCAGCTAACATCATTTCGTTAGTGCTAAGTCAATTGTAGAGACTTCTCATAAACGCACTCCGCAGAGTTTCAATGCTCTTGAGGTAGCTTCTAGTTCGCTTTGCATTCCTTATCTCTATGAAAAAGCTAACTAAACTTAGCATCTCTGTCAGAAGAAGGGAAGCAAAAAGTAGGATAGGTTGCTCAAAAAATTCGGAAATTAGACCAATTGTATAACGTTTGAGGAGAATCTGAAAATGGCTTCCTACCAAGTTAGATTAATCAACAAAAAAGAAGACATCGACACCACAATTGAAGTTGACGAAGAAACCACCATCTTAGAAGCAGCAGAAGAAAATGGTATTGAGTTGCCCTTTTCATGTCATGCAGGCTCTTGCTCTAGCTGTGTTGGTAAAGTTGTCGAAGGTGAAGTTAATCAAGACGATCAAAACTTTTTAGATGACGATCAGGTTTCTAAGGGATACGCTCTACTGTGTGTAACTTATCCTCGTTCTAATTGCACAATTAAAACACATCAAGAAGCATATCTGGTCTAAATTATTACTTTGGTTGCGAAAGGCAGCAACCAAATAAAAAATGAAGGATGAAGGATGAAAGTATACTTCCTTCTTCCTTTCACAATTCATAATTAAAATGTTTACCCGCTTTAGTGTTATTGACTGTTCCTTAAAATTATTGAAAATAGGAGAGCGAGGAATTGTAACTTTCTGTTATGAAAAATAAAATACCCAACTTTTTAAATAAGTCGAGTATCTATAATTTTCAATTTTAAAAATCTAATATGATTGCTGCAATTACGCTTGAATACATTATTGCACTCTAATTATATAAATAAATGCAATTTATATGAAAATATAGAGTGGCTCATAAAGGAAGCCAACTCTATTTTTTAATCAACAGCAACGATCACATCTGATGATTTAATCACAGCATAAGCTTGCTTACCTTCTGCAAGTGATAGCTTTTCTGCTGACGATTTTGTGATAATTGACACTAGCTCTACTCCGGGCGCTAGTTCTAAAGTTATCTCAGTATTAACTGAACCATGTACAACTTTTTTTACAGTACCCTTCAGAGAATTACGAGCGCTAATTTCCATGTTTTTAATCCACTAATTTGAACTATTTATACTTTAGTAAGTTAGCAAGTTTTGATTTTAAAAATAGCTTTTTTTAAAATATCTTAATAATATTTAAATAAACTCATTTGTTTGACAAGCATTACGCAAATAGGTGGGGCAGTCATTTGTTCTAAAAAGTAAGATAAAAAATTTAAAAAAAGTAACTATTGATGTATATTATCATCAACTTAAGATAGCTACTTGGTTATGTGTAAATACTGAGGTATTAGTATGATTGCATCTTTATAATAACTAGTTTAAAAAGAGGCTCATATTGTGCAGAATCGAGTTAATACAACAAGGCAAAATCTATTTTTTGAACACTTAAGTTTAGGTGTAGGTGTAGGATTTCCTGTTCCTAAAGACTGGTTGCCAATAACAAGTTTCCCTTTACTAATCATAGTAGGTATGACTGGGGTAGGAAAAAGCACGATCGCAAAAGCTTTGGCTAATGAAGGCTTGGATTTTACACTTTTACCTAATCGTCGTGTTTTAACCGAACGCGTAATAATTGCGCCAATGTTAAAAATGCAAGAGAAACTCATGCAACCCGATTGTCGGATTAAACGTTTAACTTATACTCGCCTTTATCGAGAAAACTTTCCCGGTGGAATGGGTCACATTTTAGCTTCGCTACATATTAATCCACAACAAGTAAACTCTATGTTAGTTTTCGATAGTTTACGTGGTGAAAATGAAATTCGCTATGCAGCTAAGGCTTTAAAAAATGCTAAATTTGTCATGTTGACTGCACCAAATACTGTACGTTTAGAAAGGCTTATAAAACGTCATGATTCTTTCGATCGAATTGCTAATCAAGAGTTAGACGATCGCATACAAATTATTCCAGAAGTACTGAGCAATTTTGCGAGTTTGGGCGTACCAGAAGCTTCTGCTTATTTTACTCCTAAAGAAGAACAACAAATCTTAGAACTTGTCAGGAAACAAGTTGTCATAGGTGTAGAATTGCGGGACAAACTAAAAATATTTGTCGAAGAAAGTCAGAACTATGATTCGGTTTTGACGAAACAGATTTTAGAGGCGATGGATACGAGCGATCGCTCTCTTATAATTGATACTATAGCCAGTCCCCAAGAATCAGCCAAAGCAATTATTTCTCTATTATGCAAATCTGTTAATATAAAAACTAATAAGTGAATATCCTTAGTAAGAATTAGTATAGGGATTGCTCAATGTCACTATCTGAATTTGCAATTGTAGAAAGTACTCTCCGTGAAGGCGAACAATTTGTCAAAGCCAATTTTTCTTCAGATGATAAAGTCGAAATTGCTGAAGCCCTTGCTGCATTTGGAGTGGAATATATAGAGTTAACATCACCAATCGCTTCACCTCAATCTAGACAAGACTGTGAAAGATTGGCTCAGTTAGGCTTGCCATCCAAAATATTAACTCACATTCGCTGTCACTTAGAAGATGCTAAAATCGCTTTAGAAACAGGGATCGCTGGGATTAATTTAACTATTGGTAGTTCTTCTTTGATGCGTCAGTTCAGTCATGGAAAAAATATTAATCAAATTATTGATTTAGCATCTGAAGTTTTAACTTTTATCCATCAACAGTCTCCTGATATTGAGTTACGGTTTTCGGCTGAGGATTCGTCACGTACTTCTATAGAAGATTTAATCACAATTTATTTGGCAATTGAAAAATTAGGAATTGTCAAACGCATAGGAATTGCCGATACGGTAGGAATTAGTAGCCCAATGCAAATATTTGAATTAGTGAAGACTTTACGCCAGTTCACCAATTTAGATATTGAGTTTCACGGTCATAATGATACAGAATGTGCAAATGCTAACAGTTATACAGCACTGGAAGCGGGAGCAACTCATATTGACACTTGTGTTCTGGGAATTGGTGAGCGCAATGGTATTACCTCACTAGCTGGATTCATCGCTAGGTTATATGCCACAAATCCAGAACAGATTAAGTCGAAATATCGCTTAGATCGACTTGGTTACTTGCATGAATTAGTTGCGAGAAAAGTTGGAATTTCTATTCCTTTTAACCACTGTGTTTTTGGTGAGAGTGCTTTTAGTCATAAAGCTGGTATTCATACCAAAGCTATGCTTAATAATTCTGAGACTTATGAAGCTATTAATCCCCGAAGTTTTGGTGTAACGCGCTCAATTTTAATCAATCATAAATTGGCTGGAAAACAAGCGGTTAATCACCGAGCTAATGAATTAGGACTTTCTTTTAATTTATCCCAGCTTAAAGATATTACCAATATGCTGAAAACTTTAGCTGACAAACAAAATCTTACCATCGAAGATGTAGACAAGATTTTATATTCTTATCATTGCCAGTAAATTTAAAAATATACGCACTTACTATTCAAGTGCAGATCCCCGATTTCTTGAAGAAGTCGGGGATCTAAATTCACCTATATCTGCTATTAATCTATATTATAAAATAAAACTGTAAAAATTACTGCTTTTCTATTATTTTTCCAGCTTTTTTAAGAAGAATGTTCGCTGTTCTTTAGAAATGATTCATAATTTAAACTTATAAAATTGATAGTATATATGTAAGTTAAAAGGATTTAAATAGCATTTTGGCAAAAATGGTGAGCATTGCTCACCATTCTATTTGTGAAGCAAATTTATATTAGTAAAAAAGTTAAATTAGGAATAATTATGAATCGAACCAACAGTCAAAGTTTGAGTGAAGTAACAACTCAATGGTTAATAGCAAAAGGCTACAATCTTAATGATTTAAATCAGTTGGGTGAAAATGGCGATACAGCTTTGATGAAAGCGACAAGAGAAGGAGTTTATACAGTCGTCAAAGAACTAGTTGATGCTGGTGCAGATATCAATGCTCGAAATAGCGATTGCAACAATGCTTTGTGGTTTGCTTGTTTTGGTAATCACTACGATTTGATTAATTTACTGTTGGCTCACAACATTGACATTAACAACCAAAATGATAACGGTGCAACTGTTTTAATGTACGCAGCATCAGCCGGAAAGACAGAAGTTGTCAAGTTACTTTTACAACACGAGCCTAATTTATATTTAAAAAACTTAGATGATTATAAAGCAATAGATTTTGCTAGCAATGTAGAAGTCTTAAGGATACTTAAAAATGTCATCAAGTCAGATATCGGGCAAAGCCTATCATGACGCTACCAAGCATTCTTACTTATCGGTACAACTTAACCCAAATTATGTAGATGCTTCAACACAGCCATCTTCATTTAAAGTTTATCCTAAGTTTTATCGAAGAGTGAAATTAAATCTCAATAATCCTGTTCATGCTTTTATCTCATTAACCAGTGCGATAACACTAGAAAAAGTATATAAAGATGGCCCATTAAAACTGCGAGTAAATCCATCAGCAGGCGCTCTGTATCCTACGGAAGTTTACGTACAGGTTCGCGGCGTTGAGGGGATAGTAAATGGTATATACCATCTAGAAGTTGAGAATAATTGTCTAACTCTCATCTATGAATTAATTGATGATGGATTAGAGAATTATATTATACCTGGTAAATGTATCAACGGATTCATCTTTTTAATTAGTTGTGTTTATTATAGGTCTAGCTGGAAATATCAAAACAGGAGCATAAGATATTGCTTCTTAGATAGCGGACACCATTTAGGTGCAGTTGCCGCTTCAGCTTTTCTCTACAACCGAGATATACAACTAGTTTTTGACTTTGATAAACTCACTCTTAATTCGGATTTGGGATTTGAGAATAAAGAGTTTATCACTGCTTGTGCGGTGTCAGGAGAATTACAAGACAAGAAAATCAGACGCTTAAGGCTGAAAGTTCCTTTTGTCTCTGGTACTGATTATTTTGAGTCCAATCAATTTATTGAAGATGCCTATCAAGCAACAACTCTAGAAAAGAGTCGTCAGCAAAAATTAGAGTATCCTCAATTTGATTTCGATCGGGATAAATTTTACCAAGCTGTTTGGCATAGACGTTCTATTAGACGTTTCCGGAAAGAGGCTATTTCTCAAGAAGATTATTTATATGTAGTGCAACAACTTCAACAGTCAATACCGACAGAAAACTATGAGGAAATAGAAATTTACTCAGTGGTGCATCGAGTAGAAGGAATGACACCTGGGTTATATAGAGGTACACATCTGGTTAAAACAGGTAATTTTAGTGAAAATACAGGTTACTTATGTATTAATCAGGCTATTGCTAGAGATAGCGCTGTAACTTTATTTTTTGTGTCAGATTATTTAAATTATCAAACTGCTATGCAAATAGCTGGTTTTCTCGGACAAAGGCTTTATTTAACTAGTAATTATTTGGGAATTCAGTGTAGTGGAATTGGTGCTTATTATGATGACGAAACCCAAGAATTATTAGAAACAAATAAAGATGTACTTTATGGAATGGTGATTGGAATATAAGCAGGAACCGAAAAAGAGATGGCTAGAAAAATGCATTACTTAAATGGTGATGATTCACATCCTATACAACCGACATCGGCAGATATTATACTGCGGCAACAACTAGAGTATTCTATTAGCAGATACTTTTATGAAGCGTGCGATCGCACGATTCAAAATCTACTATCTAATTGTCGATGGTATGTCACAACTCATGCCAATGCTTTAACATTGGTAATTGAATGTCCCGATCGAGTTACTAATTGGCGTGTTTTACAAAAAATTGTGCCAATGGGGACATTGCTATATGGAATCGTCAGCAGTGCTAAAATTCGTGTTTGTCCGCCAGAAAGCCAAGGCGTACCTTTTGAAATGAGGGTAGATGAACTTTCTGTTTATCGGGATTGGGCGTGATTCGATTTTGGATTTTAGATACTTCGACTCCTTTCGACTTCGCTCAAGGCAAGTCGCTCAGTACAAGTTTTGGATTTTGGATTAGTTAATATTCTGGCTGATAAGTGCAGCTACCTCTTCAAAAACTAAATCAGCAGAATCTTTGACAACAGGACTTAACTCTAGCCCCAAATCAAGATTTGCCGCTTCAATTAAATAAACTGTCACCTCTTCGGGAAAGTCATTTTGAAAGATTTTCCGTCCGGCGGCTAAAGCATTATCCCAACGAAAATCGTGCAAGTTATAACTAGGTTCGGGCATTGCTTCCAGTTCTTTTCCTGGAACTTTAAACACAGCACCAGGTTCAGAACCAGTTGAACTTGCATCAATAATTACTAATTGTTTACTACCTCTAGCTTGAAACATTACTTCCATCCCTGCGGTGCCACAGTCATATACTCGCACATGAGGATGAGGGTTTTCAGCTAGATATTTTTGTAAGCGCTGGGCAATGATTACGCCTACAGCGTCGTCATTGCGATTGAGATTGCCGCAACCGATAATAGTTAGCATGGAATGAGATTTAATTGTTTAAGCAGTTGCAAATTCAGTCAAAGCTTAGGCAATGTTACTCATATAAAACTTCACGCATTGTCCCATCAGGATATATAAGAAACATTTTCTTTTCAAAAATAGATTTCATAATTAACCATATATAGTTTTCTTGTATTTTTACTACTTCTGTATGTGTTTTTATAATGCCTTGGAATTCTAAAGACTTAACCTTAAATTCTAACTGTGTATTGTTAACCTTTAAATATGTAGGATTAGGAAATAAAATTTCTTTAAATACAGGTTGATCAAACTTTTGTGCTTGCTCTAATTCTTTAAAAAATTAATTTAGTATATCTCTAATTCTTTTTTGAGAATTATCTGGCATTAAGTAATAACTATCATCTATTCTGACTTCTAGTTTTACTTCTTCATCACAAATATTATTAAAAAATAATATTTCTGGTGCAAGCATTTGAATATTTATATTTATCCTTGTTAATCTGTTTTTTAAATCTTGATCTAATGGTTCTCTAAGCTCTACTAGACCAATATTGTGATATTCAGCATACTTAGCTCCATCTTCAGTGAAACCTAGTTTGGATACAATAATAGCTTTATCAAAGTTACAATCATCACGAATCTCGATGAGCTTCATGACTTTATCTTTATCAATTTTTTCATTCCAATATTTACATTCAATCGCTGTTTTATATGTATGAATACCTCCATCATGAGAAGTTATGACATCTACCTGATGACTGACTCCAGATTTACCAGTACATTTACAGGAATTTCCATAGCATACAATCTTAACTTCCTGTTTTTTACCTAAAACTTCATATATGCTCTTTACAGTTTCTTCGTAGGTTTTCCAGTCCATAACTATCTTTGATGAATAACGTTAACTTTAACATCTTAACAAAAATGTTATAATTTTTACTTTCTTCAGCAATATATCTAGAATTATTACAGGGTAATGTCGCTAAGGCAATCGGTATTAAACAGAGACTTTGACTAATAATACAGACAAAGCCTCTGAAAAAGAACTTATCAGCAGGAAACTATAAAGCTACACCATGTTTCTTGGCAATTTCAGTCAGTTTGTCATACTGATCTTGTGATACTTTAGTTAATATCTCTTCAGCCTGTTCTTTAGTACTTCCCTCTTTAGGAATTAAATACTTGACATAAAGAGATACAAAATCTGCTGCGATCGCTAAACCAGATAAATTATGTTTGTCAGCTTCTTTACCAGCGATCGCAGCTACCAAACCAGCTTTAATTGGGTCTGGTTTAACTTTCATGAACTGATCGACAAGTTTAGGAACGTACTCTTGTGGTGGCAAATTATCTAACTTACTTCTATCAGGAGTAAAGTTACATTCTGCAGCTTGAGCTTGCTCTAAAACACACCATTCTATGTATTCTTGCAATGCTGCATCGGGAACGCGAGGGAGATAATTATGTAGCGCTAAATCAGACACAAGCTTACCGTGTAAATTGCTGTTTTATGCAAATGCATTAACGCAAGCCTAACCCACTATTTCTATAAGTTTTAGTGTGTTACGCTACGAGTTTTGAATATGAGGCATTGGGAATAGGGCATTGGGCATAGTTATTTTTCCCTCATTTTCCCCAAATTTATCTTTTGGACAATCGCTCAGGTAAATGACCGATCTAGTAAGCTGTAAGTGAGCGTTGTCGATGATTGTGATATGAAAACTTTTACTGCGATCGCTGAAAGAGATTCTGATACTAAGTTCTATGTCGGCTATGTCCCTGGCTTCCCTGGAGCGCATTCTCAAGGTGAAACCTTGGATGAATTGCAGGAAAATTTACGTGAAGTTATTGAAATGCTTCTAGAGGACGAGGATCTGGGCTTCTGCTCAGTTGGATGACCAATCTAGTAAGCTGTAAGTGAGCCTAGTTGGATAAATGAAGCGCGAAATATGACACTTACTGAGCTACTTCCTGCTGTCCGCAAACTGTCTGTATCAGAAAAACTTAAGCTAATCCGCATTTTGGCAGAAGAATTGGATACTAACGAAGATATTGCGCCTCTAGAACCGTTTAAAACCTATGATTTGCCTACACCTTACAATTCATTTGGTGCAGGTGAAGTTCTTATGCAAGCATTGAAACAGACAGATCAAATATGACCAGATGCGATTCAAATACTCAACTATTGATACTTCTCAAAATGAGTTTGACAGTTTGCCACGGATTCCACTGCGTCTTCGTCTAGGTGATAGAACGGTTGAAGCTCTTGGACTGGTGGACAGTGGTGCAACTGTAAATGTCTTACCCTATGAAATTGGTATTGAGTTAGGTGGGGTTTGGGATGACAGCAGGGCGATTATTCAATTAGCAGGCAACCTGAGCAATCTGCCAGCAATGCCATTCTTTGCAAACGTTGAGATCGGTGATTTTGCGGCAGTTCAACTGGTATTTGCTTGGGTGAGAAAAGCAAATGTACCCTTAATTTTTGGACAGACAAACTTTTTCCTAGAGTTTGATGTGTGTTTCTACCGTTCCAAACTTGAATTTGAGATTAAACCAAAATCTGAGTAAGAAATTTAATCTGTGAGGCGATGTCTACAACGGGCTATGCCTACGCTTGCATTCGATCTAGTCTATGAGAGTTATTGAGTATGAGCAAAAGTGTTAATAACAGATTTTTAGATAAGCTAATGATTTTGTACTTAACAAAGATGCAAAAGATGCTTATGTTCCTACGCAGCAAATACTTGATGAAGCCTATCCTTCGCCAGGATAAATAACCGTGAATAAAAGACTTCAAGAATAAGAAAATATAAAATCTAGACGATATTTTCAAGCATTCTTTGATGATAATGTTGGAGAGTTTTTAGTTCAAATTGAGTTTTCAAAATAAATTGCATTCATAAAATCAAGTGGCTAATTGAATTACAATTAGCCACTTGTTACTTAGTAATTAACATCTCTAAGCAGTCCGAAAACGTGCTAACTCCTCACCCGTCTTCGCATCATGCGCGTGTACTGTACACACCAAACATGAATCAAACGATCGCGCCACATGACCAACTTCCACCGGATCGCTAGAATCGTAAATGGGTGTGCCAATTAAAGCTTCTTCAATGGGGCCGCGGATTCCTTCACCGTCACGAGGCCCAATATTCCAAGTACCTGGGGCAATCACTTGGTAATTTTTAATTTTACCGCCCTCTACTTCTACCCAGTGACACAAAGAACCCCGCGCCGCTTCCGTTGCACCCCAACCCTTGCCATCTTTTTCTGTGGGTTTGATATACCAAGGGTCGTTTAATTTGAATTCGCGCAAACAGTGTTCGGCTTGACGATATAACTTGACAAGTTCGTGAACTCGTGCCAATTGACGTACATGAATACTAGGGCCGCCCATCCGTTTGAAGACATCGAGGATAAAGCCGTCGTAGTGTTGCCAAGATTCGCCATGTTTGCCACCAGCTACTAACTGACGCGCTAAGGGGCCAGCTTCCAAACGTCCGAAGTCTTTGTGCAGGACTGCACTCGCCCAAGAGTAAGCGTTATCGAAGTCTTTGGTATTATTGGCAGTGGGTTTAGTATTGCGATCGCTAGGGTGAATATCTGCTGTCCCTTCATCGTACCAAGAGCGAGTTGTATTCTCGCGGGTAAATGACTGATCCATTAGGGTGTGAGTGTGTGTGAAGCTGTCGTACACTCCACTTTTCATAATCATCGCCGCATTTCGTCCTTCGATAGTCGGCTTTTGGTATTTATCTTCATGGGCTAAATATCCCCAAGTCACATATTTCCCAACACCAGCGCCATATCTATCTAAACCGATATCTAAACCCATCCGCCAATAGAAACCTAAGTCGGAATCTCGATGATTGCGGTTTTCATCTAACCAATCTCTGAAGTCATCATAAGTTTGGATTTGTTCGTAGCGTTCTAAAGAACAACCTAACCACACTGGTTCTAACCAATTGGTGCGGAAATATTCGAGAAGCGCCCAAGCACGGGTAATATCTGTAAGAGTGGGGGCGCACATCACACCACCGGGAACCATATAACTGCTGTGAGGCCATTGTCCGCCCAACAGTGCATAAATTTCTACGGGTTTAGCAGAAATTGTGATGCCTAATTCATAAGATGTGCCTGTGAAAGCAGCAAAACGTCTGGTAGCTTCCTCATAAAAGCGACTATTGCGGTATTTTTTATTGGTTAAATCAATGGCAAACAAACCATAAAAGTAGCGGGGAATGCTTTGAATTGTCTCGACAATTTGTCCGAGATTTCTCGCCAAAATTGCATTGCGGGGAACTTCTGTTTCCCAAGCTGTATCTAATGCCCAAGATGCACAAGTTAAGTGAGAACCGCCACAAATTCCGCAAATGCGAGGTGTAACAATTAATCCAGCTTGGGGGTCTTTACCGCGGAGGATAACTTCAAATCCTCGGAAAAGTTCGGCGTGTGTCCAAGCGTTGACTACTCTGCCATGTTCAATATCGACTCGGACATCTAAATCGCCTTCAACTCTACCAACGGGCGATATATCTAATGATTGAATTCCCATTTGTTATTTGTCCTTTGTCATTGGTCATTTGTCATTTGTCATTTGTCCTTTGTCATTTGTCATTTGTCATTTGTGATTGGTAATTATTCACTCGCCTCACTGCAAAATAGTCGAAACCTTTGATTTCTCGTTGAGAGGTATAGAGAAGTGTGAAAGGTTATAGTCATTAGTCAAATCACAAAGGACTAATGACTAATAACAAAGGACTAATGACTAATGACTAAACTGTAAAAAAGTCTTCTTCTGCCCAAGGTGGTGCTGCATCTTTTGCAACCATTGTCAGTAAGGCGTATTCTTTTTTGTTCACCCCTGGCGGTAATTCTTTGGGAACTCCCATTACTGTTTGGGTTTTAAATACGGTTCCTGGTTTGAGGTCAAAGAAGGGAAATTCTGGTTCGGTGCAACCCAAACAAGGCATTCCGGCGCGGGTTTTGGAGGAGACGCGATTCCATAAGATGCGGTTGCAGGAGGAATGGGTCATGGGGCCGCGACAACCCAAGTCATAAAATAAGCAGCCTTTACGCTGACCGAATTCGGCGGTTGAGGCTTTGTAGGCAAAGTGGACGTTACGAGTACAACCTGTTTGGGTATAGGTGTTAAAGAAGGTTTGAGGACGATTTAGTTCATCGAAAGCAATGTCTGCTATGCGTCCAGTAGCGATCGCAACTAATATCTGCGTAATCCAGTCGGGATGGGCGGGACATCCAGGTATATTGATTACAGGTAATCCGGCTTGTGAGACGAAATCTTTCCCTAAAAAGCCGCCTTCTTGACGTTTGAGAAATTGCAAACCTTCTGATTCGCTGGGGTTAGGTGACATGGCGGGAATTCCTCCCCATGTGGCACAGTCTCCCACGGCGACGATAAATTTAGCAACTTTAGCGAGGTCTGCTAACCAATCTTTCATGGCGCGATCGGCAAACCGATTCCATTCACCAGTGCCGTTGGGGGCATTAACAACGCTACCTTCAAATACCAAGATATCTAAAGGAATTGTGCCAGAAATACAATTTCGTAGCAGTGTTTGCAAATCGTTGCCTAGTTCCAGCCCCAAGGAAGGATGCCAAAGTATATTGATACCAAAGTCGGCAATTAAATCGCAAACTGTCGGTTCTTCAGCGTTGAGAAATGACATGGTGTTACCCGAACAAGCACCACCCTGTAGCCATAGTACGTTAGTCATCGGCTATGCGTTTTTCTATTGTTTCCCATGCATGATGTAGGTGATAATGCTTGTAAAGTCTCACCTGTTTATCAATATATATTTTTCAATACTAAGATATTTTTGATTGAATTATCGTTCATTAAAAAAGAATTAATCATTAAAAATAGCTAAAACTTTGACGAGATTATTTTAAATTATTATGTTTGTTATACTCGTAACATATTTAACAAATAAAAACACTAAAAACAAAGTTATTATTTTTTACTTACTGACGTTTAATAATCTCGTCTACTGAATTTATGGCTGTTAAAACTCTGTAATAATTACTGCTAGTTGTTAATTTGTACGAAAGTATGGGTATTTTAACCAGTCATATTTTAATGTGATAATCAAGTCAAATTAAGCAAAATATTGGGGTACAAGACTTTGCACCCCGTCAGCTATATCTCGTTGTTTTAAGATGTTGGTTGTGCAGCTTGCTTAACAACTTTTTTGTCCAAATCTAACGCTTGAGCTATCTGCTCAATACTCAAACCAAACGCTAATAAGTGCGGTATGGCTTCTAACTTAGCTTCTTGTTTAGCTTCTTCAAAAACTTCTCGCTTACCTTCTTTTTTACCTTCTTCAAAAACATATTGGAAAAATCTAGTTTGCCTCAAGTCATTTAATTCAAACATTTTTCCGATCTTCTCCTGGCTCAATCGCGGCAACTTGTAGATTAATATCGTCTCTATTAAAAGCACTGTTAAACCTTCGCGCACTCTATTATTTTAGGATTTTGCTTGTGCAGCTTGCCTAACAACTTGTTCGTCCAAACCCAACGCTTGAGCTATTTGCTCAATACTCAACCCCAGCGCTAATAACTGGGGTATCGTTTCTAACTTACCTTCTTGTTTACCTTCTGCAAAAACATCTTGGTAAAATCTAGTTTGCTTTAATTCAGTCGATCCAAACATTTTTCCGATCTCCTCCTGTTTTAGGATTTCGGTTGTGCAGCTTGCCTAACAAGTTCTTCGTCCAAACCTAATGCTTGAGCTATCTGCTGAATACTTAAACCCAACCCTAATAACTGGGGTATGGTTTCTAACTTACCTTCTTGTTTACCTTCTTGTTTACCTTCTGCAAAAACATCTTGGTAAAATTTAGTTTGTTTTAACTCATTTAATCCAAACATTTTTCCAATCTCCTCCTGGCTCAATCGCGGCAACTTGTAGATTAATATCGTCTCTATCAATTGTATAATTTCCCTAATAGTAGCGACATCTGGAATTTGCTGTCGAGCAATGTTGACTATTTCGATAGCTCTTGTTGTCGCAGTTGATTCGGGTTCGATGATGAGTTTAACTGTCTCTATGCCGATTGATGATGCTTCAATTGAGCTTAATTCGTCAAGATAGACGCGAGTTACTCGTTGTGAGTTGAGTAGTTCTGTATATCTCTCGGTATCTCCAGTATCAACACTGCGGTTGGGGTAGATGACAACACCACGCCAATTATTGGTTAATTCGGTTTTGTCAAGATAATTAAAGATTTCGGTAAATAAACGTGAATAAAACTTTTTATCTGGTTGAAATTGCACTTCGGCAAAATAAATGGGTAGTTCTGCTGCATTTGGGAGGAAAACGCCATCGATTCTAAACGCTAGTTGTTTGACTTCGACTGAAGAAAATTGGTAAACACTAGCTAGTTGGGGCGGTTGGTTAATCAGTTCAAAAAAAGTAGTAGGAATACTCTGAAAGATCCGATAGAAGATACTGTCTGTTTTCACTCTAGTAATTTATGGGGAATGGGGAATGGGGACACTAATAAAGATCGAGAAAAGTGAAATCACCCCACTCAAGAGAAAACCAGCCATAGGGACGAAATAAGCGTTTATCATCTCTTAGAGGAAAGCTTTCTAAGTGAAAAAGAAAAATAGTAATGTATAGTGCGCCATTTCGAGTCACACGAAATTCAAACATCAACTTGGCTCCCAATATTTACTTTTACCAGTTCTCGAAACAATAGCCGCGCCCCTTTAGCCGCAACGCGATTTCTGACAAGTTTTACCGGGCGGCCAGCTGCTTTTTCAGTATCCAATTGCTCGCCCAAGGTTTTGCCAATATCATTTTTCAAGCGTGATCGCTTTGGCTCAATGCGAGTAAAAACCCACTGCCACAAGGATTTACGACACAAGTCTGACCCGCCTACCACTTTGCTTTTACGGCTATCGCCGGAAGCTTCAAGGGATGGAGCAGCGCCTAATGCTTTTTGAAATCTTCTCAGTGAAAGGTGGCGTTTGGTAGGCTTTTTGGAGTTTCGCCCCTGGCGTATCCTCACCTCTGGCTTACCATCTGCATTGAGGAATCCCTCGATGGGGTATATCTGGGAAAGGATGACCGATGAAAGGCGATCGCCAAATCCAAACTTTTTAAAAACTGTGCGGTAATGGTCAAACCGAGAATCAGCAAGCAGTTTTCGTAATTCTCCTTCAATGCTGTGTTCTTCACTTTGGAGATTGCAGATCCTCAAAGCGTGTTGGCGAACTGTGTCAGTGATGCCCAAGCCTACTGTTTGGGAGTAAAGGCAGTCATAACGCTTGCTTTTGCGAATTC
>NZ_JAVRCK010000111.1:0-24287 GCF_034530815.1 Nostoc sp. DedSLP03 | reverse complement strand
TTACATCCCTACCTCACTTTAAAAGATGTTGGTAATGACAAGCCTTTATAAGGGGAGGGTTAGGGTGGGGTAAAACCGTGATTTCTCAGCTATTTCACACTTGTATATACACCGTAGCTGATAAAGGGCGGAAACCGGAAATCTTGTTCCCTCCCCTTTACAAGGGGAGGGTTAGGGTGGGGTAAAACCATGATTTCTTAGCTATTTCACACTTGTGTATACACCGTAGCAAGCTTGAGAGAGAGACTTTGCAATATACACGCGGTAGCAGGCGGCGCATCGCTCTCATTTGAAGTTGCTTAATAAATAAATATTTATATTTTAAAGTCAGTAATAATAACACGTAAGCTATAATCGAACAATTTATCAGACTATAATTTTATATTGATGAATAGTCATTTACTAGATGGACATTATCAAATACTAAAAGTTCTCAATGATGGGGAAAAAGAGAAAACCTATCTAGTTGAAGATGTTAATCTTAATCACCAAGAATTTATAGTAAAGCATTTATCTGTTCCTAATAGCAATCCTCAAGCTTTAACAATCTTACGCCGCTTGTTTGCCAGTAAGGCAGAAACTTTAGAAAAACTCGGACAAGAACACGATAAAATTCAAAAGCTCATTGCTTCTTTTGAAGAAAATGAACAATTTTATCTAGTCCAAGAATTCATACCTGGTAATCCTTTGACTGACGAAATTCTCCAGGGACAACTTCTCAAGGAAGACCAAGTAATTAGTCTTTTGTTAGAGATTTTAGAAACTTTGGTAGTTATACATAGCTATGGCATAATTCATCGAAATATTACACCAGCAAATATTATTCGCCGTGAATCAGATAAAAAATTAGTTTTGGTTAATTTGGGTACTTTTAATGAAGCGATCGCTAATACTGTTGAAAATTCCGAGTATATGCCGATAGAACAAATTAACGGCAATCTCAAATACAACAGTGATATATATGCTTTAGGTCTTGTTGCGATCGCAGCACTGAAAAGTTTACCTACAAAGGAAATATCTAATTTGCGAAGTCAGAAAAATAAGCTTACAGGTGAAATACTTTGGCGCGATAAAAATATAAAATGTAACAGAAAATTAGCGAAAATTATTAATAAAATGGTGCGTTTTGATTATCGGAAGCGCTACCAGTATGCAACAGAAGTTTTAGACGACCTGAAAAAGTTAATAAATGTTGATGACAATCGACAAAAACAGCATCAGAAAAAATTATTACTAGTTATAGCAGGGATAGCTGGATGTATTACCCTTAGTATTGCAGCTTGGCAATTGAGATCGCCAAAACTTGTGAGTGATGCTCAAAAGACATTATACCAAGAGGGAGTGAATAAATATGAGTCAGGAAACTATGAAGGAGCAGTTGGAGATTTCAATCAGGTTATTGAATTAGATCCGCAAAACGCTTTAGCTTATAATCGGCGGGGTGATGCTTATTATCGATTAGGAGATTACGAGCAAGCACAAGCAGATTCTAGCCAAGCCATTTTACTTAATCCTCAAGATGCTAATGCCTATTTTGACCGAGGATTTGCTTTTTCGGCATTAGGCAAATACAAAGAAGCGATTGCAGATTATACTCAAGCAATTAAGTTAAATTCTAAAGATGCTTATGCCTACTATGGACGAGGATTAGCTCGTGGTCAATCGAAGGATAATAAAGGTGCAATTGAAGATTTTAGTCAAGCGATCGCTCTTAAACCTCAGTATACCGAAGCCTACTTGCAACGAGGTATTCTCCACCGTCGCCTCAAACAAAGACTCGAAGCAATCCAAGATTTTGATAAAGTAATTAAAATTAATCCTAGCGATGCTAAAGCTTTTTATCAAAGGGGTTTAACTCAATCTATTAATCAACAAAAAGATGAAGCAATTAAAGATTACACAGATGCAATCAACATCAATCCCAAATACATAGAAGCTTATCTTAATCGTGGTGATATTTACAGCGATCTGGGAAATCAAGTAGAAGCTACTGAAGATTACAACACTATTTTACAGATCGATCCTAAATTTATTGCAGCTTATATTCACAGAGGTATTCACCGCTTTTCTTTTGGAGATTATAAAGGCGCTATTCAAGATTATACTGAAGCACTAAAGCTAGATACTAATAATATAGCAGCTTACAACAACCGTGGTAACGCTTATCTGGAACTAGGAAATAAAAAAGCTGCAAATCAAGATTATTCACGAGCGATCGCAATTAATCCTAACAACGCCTTAGCCTATTATAATCGGGGCGTGATTCGCACCAAGCAGAAAAATAAATCGGGTGCGATCGCAGATTTCAAAAAAGCTGCAAAACTATTCCGACAGCAAGGGGAACAAGATAGTTATCAAGATGCACGGCAAGAAATTGCAATTCTGCAAAATAATTCAGCACCAGCGCCAACTAGTCGCCCAAAATCTGGGAAAATAGAAAAAAATTGAGCTACCACTCAATATAGTGTTGACTATCAACAGTCAACACTCTTAGAGAGTGATTGTGCTATTTAAATGTGTTTTACTTTACAAATTTACGACTAGTACTTTATCAAACTAGTTTTAATGGTTTGTAGTAAGCACTTTAGTGTTTATAAAACAAGGACTTTAGTCCTGATTAATTACCATGAGTCACAGTATTTTTTCACGGCTCAATTAGGATTGCTATATGCTAATTCTCCTGACTTTTTATCCAGATAATTTGGAAATATTTACCCATAAAGATGTCGATACAGTACTGAAAAAAATTGATGGTTCTCACAATATTTGGTTGCGTTGTGTTCACTTCCGCGATCGCACTGGAACAGCCAGGATTATCAAGCACTTTGGACTAAATCCATCTCGTGTTAACATGATTTTCAACCATTCCCCTGTAGGAATTGATGAAGACGTAGAAGATTGTTTATTTGACAGTTATGAAATCTTAAGTTCTCAAATAAAAAATAATGAATTTGAAGTTGTGCGTGGCAACATTGTAGTTGGAAATAATTTTATCATAACTTTTGAAATCACTGAACTAAAAATTTTAACTATTTTAACCAATAATCTCCAAAAGCGAACTCTAGATATTCAAAAATTGGGAATTGACTATCTTTTTTATCTTATATTTAAAGACATTTTAAATAACTACGAAACTGTATTTACCTATATTTCGAGAAAACTTGATGATTTAGAAGATGAAGTTTTAGACAATTCTGGTGATGAATCAACGTACAAAAAAATTGCCACAATGAGACAATCTACTCGTTCTGGACGCCGTAATTTTCAAAGCATCAAGTTACTTATGGCGATTATGGATAATGAAGATTTCCAATGGATCGGTCAGCCAGTAAAAGAACTATTCAATCAAGAATTAGTTCATCATGTTGATAAACTCTGGCAAGAATATCAAGCTATAAGAGCCTGGATGTCAGAATTAATGGAAATTCAACGCGATAATATTGCTAGTAAAACAGGCGAACGAATTAATCGGCTGACTATCTTATCGACCATCTTTTTACCAATTACTTTTATCTCTGGTTTTTATGGTATGAATTTCAAAAATATGCCGGAATTAGAACAACCTTTAGCTTACCCTGTGGTGATTTGTATGATGGCATTAATTGTAATTGGCAGTATTGCCTATGCGAAAAAACAACGTTGGTTGTAGTATTTATAAAGTGACGAATAAAAAGATCCCCGACTTCTTCAATAAGTCGGGGATCTGAGTCTTTCAGTGGAAAGCAAATCAAATAGAATTACTATTTTATATATATTTTATATAAATAGACTGAATCAACCTTAAATCGGCAAAAAACGTGAATTTACCATTGATTATTCATGCTGAAGAATATAATGAGAAAACAGCAATCGTGACAACGGACGGAGCATTTACCTATCGAGATTTGCTACACACTTCTAGTCAAATAGCAACAAGTCTTCTTCAAAATATAGAAGATTTACAAGAGCAGCGAGTTGCCTTTCTCATTCCGCCTGGGTTTGAATATGTAGCGACTCAATGGGGAATTTGGCGAGCTGGTGGCATAGCTGTACCTCTGTGTATTTCCCATCCACGCCCAGAATTGGAGTATGTAATTACTAATTCTGGAGCATCGATTATTATTGCTCATCCTAATTTTGAGGATATACTGCAATCGCTCGCCCAAGAATATAATTTACGATTTATTCTCACCTCAGAAACGCTTCCAAATAACATTAGCCGTCTCCCAGAAATAGAGATCGCCAGACGCGCCTTAATTCTCTACACCAGTGGTACAACAGGTAAACCAAAAGGTGTAGTTACGACTCACCAAAATATTCAAGCGCAAGTGACTAGCTTAACTACCGCTTGGGAATGGACATCTAGCGATCGCATTTTGCATATCCTGCCACTACATCATATTCATGGGATTATTAACGTACTCACTTGTGCTTTATGGGCTGGGGCAGAATGCCATATATTGAGCAAATTTGATGCCGAAACCGTTTGGAGGCGAATTTGTGACGGTGATTTAACCTTATTTATGGCAGTACCAACAATTTATGTAAAGCTAATTGCGGCTTGGGAAACTGCCTCAAAAGAACGCCAAAAAATCATGTCAGCAGGCTGTGCTAAAATGCGCCTGATGGTTTCTGGCTCGGCAGCGTTACCAGTTCAAGTTTTAGAAAAGTGGCAGAGCATCAGCGGCCATTTTTTGCTGGAGCGCTATGGTATGACTGAAATCGGTATGGCGCTATCGAACCCTTTACACGGTGAACGGTTATCTGGATATGTGGGGAAGCCTTTACCTCAAGTTGAAGTGAGATTAGTAGACGAAAACGGAAAGTTAGTTCCAGCCGGAACACCAGGAGAAATCCAAGTTAAAGGCCTTGGAGTGTTTCTCGAATATTGGCAAAACCCCGAAGCAACCGCCAAAGCTTTCCAAGATGGCTGGTTCCGTACTGGAGACACCGCCGTAATTGAGAATGGCAACTACCGAATTCTGGGACGGATGAGTGTGGATATCATCAAAACCGGAGGCTATAAAGTTTCTGCTTTAGAAATTGAAGAAGTACTGCGATCGCATCCAGATATTCAGGAATGTGCAGTGGTTGGGGTTGCTGATTTAGAATGGGGTGAACGGGTGTGTGCCGCCTTAGTATTGCAAGGCTCACAACCTTTAACATTAAAAGCTTTCAGGAATTGGGCAAAAGAGCGATTGGCGGTTTATAAAGTGCCAACCCAAATTTTGATAGTTGAAGAATTACCGCGCAACGCGATGGGGAAAGTGACTAAGCCGACGGTGGTTGAGCTATTTTGCAGATAGCGATCGTCACAGAATTTTAGATTTTAGATTTTAGATTTTAGATTCAAAAGAGCAATCAAGTGAAATCGACCTATGAGTGACTTAATTTTTCTACCCGCTCATCGACTTGCTCAGATGATTCGCGATCGCCAAGTCTCTGCTGTCGAAGTGTTCGATGCTTACCTGGCGCAGATTTATAAACACAACTCAAAACTGAATGCAATTTGCACCTTAGACGAAGACAATGCTCGTACCAGAGCAAAGCTTGCAGATGAAGCTTTAGCTAGAGGAGAACACTGGGGCGCTCTGCACGGTGTTCCGATTACAATCAAAGATATCTTTGAAACAGTAGGACTACCTACCACAGCAGGTTACATTCCTCTTAAAGACTACATTCCTCAACAGGATGCTACCGTTGTTGCCAGGTTGCGGAAAGCAGGAGCCGTTATCCTGGGAAAAACCAACATGGCAGAACTGGCTGGTGATTTTCAAAGTACAAATTCTCTATTTCCACGGGTAAATAATCCCTGGAATCTTGACTATACAGCAGGTGGCAGTTCTGGAGGTAGTGCTGCTGCTGTTGCAGCCGGACTTTCAGCATTAGATATAGGTAACGATATTGCAGGTTCCGTGCGCCAGCCTGCAACTTTCTGCGGCGTGTATGGCTTAAAGCCAACAGATCGCCGTATTTCCACCGCCGGAAGTATCCCTGAAGTACCGGGAATGCCGCTATGCTTGCGACAAATGTTGACTATTGGCTGTTTTGGGCGATCGCTCGAAGATATTCGCCTTTGTTTCTCGCTGATCGCTGGTGCAGATATGCGTCGCCCAGATGTGCCACCGATTCCCCTTGATACTCCATCAGGCAAGTCTTTGCAGGATCTTAAAATTGCTTGGATTGATGAATGGGTAGAGGTTCCCGTTGCTGCCCAAATTCGAGGTGCAATACAAACAGTCGTGCAAAAACTCGCTCAAGCAGGTACTCATATTGAACGCTGGCTTCCCAAAGACTTTGATTTATCGACAGTGTGGAACCTCTGCGGGCGGATGGAAGCATATATCAACAACTACGCCCAACCCAAGGATCGCTATAATATGCTACGCAGCTTAGAATTACTTTTTCGCACAGCAACTCAAGGCGACAAAAAATTGCGAAAATTGGGGAATTTCAGCAGCTTTTTGCCAGAAATTTTGAATCCCAGCTTAAAAGGATATTTCGAGACACTCACCGAGCGCGATCGCTTCATTGCCCAAATGGATGAAGCCTTAGAACCGTGGGATGTATGGCTCACTCCTGTGACAGCAACTCCTGCATTTACCCATTGTCCGGCTTGGAGCGCCATTGATATTGAGGGCAAATCCTATCCTCATGCAGTGGCAAACGGAGCTTACCTATGCCATTTAATCTCAGTGGTCATCCGGCGGTGGTGATTCCCATTGGGCAAACTCATAATGGCTTACCGATTGGAATCCAAATTGTTGGCAAACGATGGCGTGAGATGGAGTTGTTAGCGATCGCTCAAGAACTTGACAAAGCAGTTGGTGATTTCCGCCATCCATTAGGCTATTGAGGAATGGCAGCAATTAAACTTCAACTTACTGGTTTCTTATCCTTTTGGGACATCCTGTGAGGGGAGTTTAGTCCTCTCTACAGACGCTACGCGAATTTTAAGAGGACTTCAGTCCTGACTACGAGCATTTTTGAAGTTAAGTTGGGACATGATATAAGTAGTTAGTATGAAAATTGTTCAAGAAGTTTCTCTGATCAGTATTGGGAATTTTGAAGAATCAAACGATTGGTATATCATTCGAGCTGAAATTCGTGATGCTATCTCTTTAATCGTTCATCCTCCTGGTGCATCCAGTTTTACAATTAATCCAACAAAGCACGGTAATGGTGTTAAGCCAATTAAAGATGCTTGCATGATTGCATTGAGAGATAAATTTGGATGGAGTCTCGAAACTTCAATTAATTATGCAACTCGATCGCCAGGAAAGGTAGATGCAACAAAGATCGTTGACAACTATCTTTTTGCCCTTGAGTGGGAAACGGGCAATATCTCTTCAAGCCATCGAGCAATGAATAAACTAAGTCTTGGATTACTACGGAGTGTCTTTTTAGGCGCTGTCTTGGTACTCCCTAGTAGAAAACTCTACCCTTATCTAACCGATCGGATTGGCAATTATGAAGAGCTAGAGCCATACTTTGATGTTTGGCGGGCAATTCGCATTGAAGAAGGTTTTCTTGCAATCTTCGTGATTGAACACGATCTCTTAGATAACAATGTACCAAAGATTACCAAAGGAACAGATGGTCGTGCATTAGTCTAAATTTTCCTGCATGAATAGCTATGTAGAGTAAGGAATGGGCAGTTGTAATGCAGTTGTTTTGCCTTGTTTCAATTTCTTGCTTCCCCTTGCCGATTCCCATTGCTCTACAATTCCATTAGCCAAGTCAGTCAAGCGTTCTACTGCTGGCTCTGTATCTCCAATTTCTGAACCAATCCAATAACGGTGTAGTTTTTCTGCTGCATAAAATGTAGTACCAGAACCCCCAAAAGGATCGACCACAATCTGCCCTGGATCGGATGCCATTGCGATAATCCGCTCCAGCATAATGGGAGCCAGTTCATTAGGAACTCGTTTTTTGTGCCGACGATGGCGAACGGGTGGAATATCAGTCCACATCTCCTCAGTTAACGTCCATAAAATTTCAGTAGTGGAAGCTTCAGGGGCATCTTCCCAAACATCTTCTGGCATATCCCAGACATCCATTAAGTTGATGCCTTTTTCATTGAGGCTTTTTCTATGCCCACCATAATCACGAATCTCTTTGCCACAGTGCCGACAGAGTTGAATCGGTGTGTAGATTTTGTTGAAAACGGCTGGCTCCCCTTTTGTATAATAGATCAGTCCGTAGTGAGCCGGAGACATTTTTTTACCTCTAGGAAAAGCCTTTGGCATTCTGCAAGCAATCCAATGCCGAAACCACATTCCTTTACGATTGAGGTATGCGCCGTACTCCATACACCATTTGGGCAGGTTGAAAATAAATAAGCTGCTACCTGGTTTAAGTATGCGAATGCTTTCATCAAGCCACTGGTACGACCAGCTTAAATACCGATCTGCCTCCATCCGATCGCTTATACCTTCGCCATATTCTTTACCAAGATTAAAAGGTGGGTCGGCAAATACCAGATCCACTGACTCATTAGGCAAAGCTGATAGAAGTTTAAGGCAGTCTCCTTGGTAGAGTATGCCATGCTCACTAATGTAAACCTGTTGCAGTCCTTGTTGAGTTGCAACGTCAGGTGCGATCGCTTGAAACGGGAGCATTGACTTAACCTTTAGTACATTAGTATAGCTTGAGTATAGAAACTCTATTGTCAATAGTCAATAGAGTTTTATTGAGAGTTTGTACTGCGTGGCTGATAGGGTTTTCCAGTAGGTTGATTCTTATACCTTTGTACCTCAGTAACTTCTATATAATAGTAACGCCCAAGTTTGTGAGCTATAATCTGACCGTTCTTAATTAGGTCGTGAATTCGCTGACGAGTTACATCAAGTAGCTTGGCAGTTTGAGCTACAGAAAGTAATTCCGGGCTATCATTTGATCCGGGGTCTGTCATAAGATGAAAATGCTTTAATCACCGGAGCCAATCTTTTTTATATTGCATATTCAAGAATAACTAAAATTTTCTGAAAGAGATACCAGAAAGCGCTAGCCAGCAGTAGGTTAAAGGGTTTGAGTGGTTCGCCCCTACCTAATTCTTCACCCCTTCGGTATTTTCGGCGGACACCAAAAGAGGTTTTTGCTGGACACACCAAGGGATTCTAGAATTCCTCGCATCACCTCTGTGCAGTACATCCAATGCCCCAAATTGTCATACATGCGATCGGGATTAAACTCGACATTGTAGTGTAGCACATTGGGAAGGTCTAAAAACTCATCACCGCTTTGGGGAGAAAAAAGCAAGAGATGAAATGGTTTCCCCTGGCATTTTTTTTCCAGCTTGTTGACTAAATCTAACACACCACCGCGATCGCCAATTCCTGTGCGAACAAAAAGCACTTTGTCGCAGTGCCGCAGTGCATACCAAAACCTTTCAGCGCGTGCCGTATAACGAACCCGCATCCGTTCATAGACGGGAGACATATCGTTCGTTGGGTCGTCTGTCTCCTCAACTTCATGGGCAAAGGATAAACTCGACCATTTACCGTGGTAAATTCTACCTGCATCGGGACTATAATGCAGAAAAGTAGGGTTCCACATATCATCAAAACCGATTTCGATCGCATCCGCAACATCTGCAATATTAGTGGTGCGCGTTAAATCGAAGGGAAAGGCGGGGCCATCGTACTCCATTTTATACAACATCATCCGGACGGCACAGCGATCGCCAAGGGGAAGAATTGCCACACGGCTGATATCCGATAACTCACATTTATATTGGAAAAACACCGCAGATTTAGGTGGTGCTTTCACCCGGCTTTCTAGCCCATCCTTACCAATCATCATGGTGCGAAAGAGGGCATCGGGATAAAGGGGATCTTCATAAACGCCCGATGGCATGGCTTTAAGGGCATTGCAAACTTCCGTCCACATCGGCTGGATGTTGTACTCGTTATCTGATTCGTTGATTATCCAGAGGTGGCGTTCGTCTGCTTGCAAAATCCCCAAATGCCCGTCATAGAATAAAACGTTGTTCGGCGAAAAGAGATTGAAGGCGGCGCTATATTCTAAGTCAGCACCAGGGGGGATGTTTATTGTAGTTGCGATCGCACCATCCTCTACAGCCAAGAAAGGGAGCGTCCCCGACTTGACAGACTTCGCAATGTAAATACCCGGTATCAATCCAGCCTTACTTTGCAGTGCAGTTTGTAGTTCCTGCCAGTAGGGAGCGATCGTGTAGCTGTATTGCGATCGATTAACAATCCGTAAACGCTTCTCTTCCATACAGACAGAGACATGAAAGCCCACATTATCAAAGTAGATGGGAAATTCATTCGGTTGCTGGAAGCGTTGTTTTTCTTTTGCTAATTCGTCTTTGTGGATATCGAATAGTTGCTGGTCGATCTGTTGATACATAAGACTATGACCAACTGTGTTCGGGTGAGCCGGATCGAAGGATGTCCCCGCTTTCCATCGTCCTTGTCCATCATCTACAGCAGCCAACCAATCCAATACAGGTACGCCCCAATTTAGCATCCGTTTGTGTGTGTCTCGGAGCAGCCAGTAATGTTCCAGAGAATAATCACCGTTGGGATAGACTCCGCCTAGAATTGGAATTGCCCCGATGTCTCGCGTCATTTTCACAAGTTGCTGCAAGCCATTTTCAAACCGTCGCTGTACTGCTCGCCGTTCGTGAGGGGAACTGTAAGCTAACCCTTCGTTACCCAGAGACAAGGCAATGATGACGATATCCGGTTTTTCTGGGGTGACAAACCAAGGGAATCGAGCGATCGTTCTGCTGACATTTGCCCCCACCTCCGACACATTCACCAGTTTATGCCCATATTTTTGCTGTAAAGCTTGTGCCAACAGCCAAACCCAACCTTTCAAAAACCAGGCTTTATGACCTAATGCGACAGAACTACCAATGACTACGATTTTTAAACCTTCAGGCTCTTTATCCAGGGGGATTTTAACAGCAGGCTTCTCAATATATCCGAACGGATAAGGTTGTAAATAACCGAATGCGCCATCATCCACAATAATTGTGCTGGCACGATCTTTAGAATCGATTGGAATCCAGCGGTTTGTATTTAGTAAGCTCTCCCATTGGGCGTTGCCGTTGACATCGAATAGCACATACTTGTATTCAACTCTCTGTTGACCGCCTGACTCTTGAATATCAATTTCATCTGTCCACCATAAAGGATAGCGATCGCCACTTGTACGCAGATGAACACATTTACTAATATCCCACAATCCCAACTCTGGATTAGAACCCACCAGACCAATGGATTCGCCCGTTTGAGTGTATGCACTGATCTGGAATCGATACATAGAGTTTATCCTGATTTAGTGAGGACAATACCAAACGGCCAGCTGAATCCTGAAATCTGCTTTGAGAATATCACATAGAACTCTTAAGAATCCGGTATTAATCTTTTTAAGTATACTGAAGCTCTGATTTACATCATCCAAAGCTATAGTTGGCAAGCTTTTCAAAACTAAAATCGGATTTTTATAGAAGAATTTTATACTGATTAAATATAATTTATTGTATTAAAAGTTTTAAAACAATTAAGAACAAATCAAAAAAAGGATAAGATTAAGTTAAATTGGTTCTATCGCTCTCTTTTATATAGTTAGAGCCAGAAAAGCATTTATACGTAAGTGTTACAAATAGTTTCAATTGAAATTAATACTTGCCGAATAATTTTTAGCAATAATAAGTTAAGCGAGTTGAGATTTAGCTCAGTATGGATAACTTACCTCAAAACGATTCTAGCTCCCCTGCTGGGGGTGGTTTACCTGTGATTCAGTATTGGGTAGAAAAAACTCTCTCATCAAAAGGATTAAAATTATGGCAAACTCTCAATCATAAAAGTGCATGTTTATCCTGCGCTTGGGGCACGGGTGGACAAAAAGGAGGATTTGTTAATGAAGCGGGAGAATATTTACAACGCTGTGCTAAAAGTGTAGAGGCGATCGCTGCGGAATTGCAACCAGGAATTAAGCGAGATTTTTTCCGAGAAAAAAGCATTAGTGAATTACAAAAACTGACTTCTCAAGAATGCGATTCCTTGGGTAGATTAGGTTATCCTCTGATTCTCAGATCGGGTTCATCCCATTATCAACGTATAAGCTGGGAAGAAGTTTACCAGATCGCTACACAAGCCTTTAATTTCCCACCAGCCCGAATTGCTAGTTATAGTTCTGGACGCTCATCTAATGAAGCTGCCTATTTACTACAATTATTAATGCGATCGCTAGGTAGTAATAATCTAGCAGACTGTTCAGATTTGTGTCACGCACCCTCAACAGTAGGGTTAAAAAAAGTTTTCGGCTCAGGTACATCGATGGTGAGTTTAGAAAACCTAAAACATAGTGATTGTATAGTTTTAATTGGTTCTAACGCCCCTGCAAATCATCCACGACTGATGAATGAATTGATCGAATTGCGGGAAAGAGGCGGGAAAGTAATTATTATTAATCCCCAAATTGAAATCGGATTAGTTAAATTTGCGTCTCCGGCATTTCCGATCAAATCTTTACTCACAGGGGGTTCAGATATCTCTTCTTTATATTTACAACCAATTCCTGGAAGTGATGCTGCATTATTTGTAGGTTTACAAAAATCTCTGATTGAACAAAATTTAATTAAAATAGAATATCTGAAAGCTTATACACAAAATTGGCAACAAGTTGTAGATTATGCTAATAATATATCGTGGGATAACATCACTAGCACCTGTGGCTTATCCCAAGAAGAAATCACAGCAACAGCTTATATAATTGGTAAATCAACGCGTGTAGTTTTTGCCTGGGCAATGGGTATAACTCAACACTCTAACGGCGTGGATAATATTTTGAGTATTGCTAATACAGCCTTAATTACAGGTAACGCTGGTAAAATTGGTGCTGGGACAATGCCCATTCGAGGACATTCCAATGTGCAAGGTTTTGGTTCGATGGGTGTTACTGTAAACTTGCGAGAAGAAATCAAACAAGCACTATCTCAATTATTAGGAAAAACTCTAAATGAAACTCCTGGCTATCATACCCGTGACTTGATCGCAGCAGCAGAATTAGGAAAGATAGATACACTGTTTTGTTTAGGAGGAAATTTGTATGCAGCTAACCCAGACTTACAGCAAGTAAAACAGGCATTATCGCAAATAGAAACCATATTTTATATAGCTACTAAACCAAACTTAGGACATTTTCACGGATTAGCAAAACAGCAAACTTTAATCTTACCTGTATTCAATCGTTTTGAAAATCCTCATAAAACAACAACTGAATCGGGTAATAATTTTGTGCGGTTAAATGATGAAGGTAAAAGTCATTTAAAAGCGCCTAATGCCGAGCTAATTTCAGAAATAGAATTAATTACAGAAATTGCTCATCGTTTACATAGTGAAACACCGATAAATTGGCGTAAGCTGCAAGATACAACTTATGTTAGAGAATTAATTGCTAAAACTATTCCTGGCTATGAGAAGATTGGCACAATTGACCAAAGCAAGCAGGAGTTTATCATTGAAGGGCGGATTTTGGATGAACCGAAATTTCCCACACCTGATGGTAAAGCACAGATGTTTGTCACACCTTTACCGCAATTATCAGTACCAACTAAAGCAGCGTTTGGTGTAGCAGAAAATCAGCCAGGAATTGTGGTAATTTTAGGAACAGGACGCAGCTATGGTCAACATAATACTGTAGTTTATCGCAGTGAAGATAAATATCGAGGTATGCCTCATCGTCACTGTATTTTAATGAACTCTTTAGATGTAAAAAAAGCTGGATTCCAGGAGCACCAGCGAGTAATAGTGAAAGGAGATAAAGAAGAATTAGACAATATTGAAATTATTTGTGGGGCGATTCTTGAAGGTGTAGCTTTTATGTTTTATCCGGAAGCTAATGTTTTATTTAAAGCAAAAATTGATCCGCAAAGTGGTACACCTGCTTATAAAAGAGTTCCAGTTTGTATTATAGGTTCTCGATTTCTTTAAGAACAGGCGAATCCAGGCTTTGAATTTTTGTTGTTTGTAGACATCAGTTAAATTATTGAGAGTAAATTGTGAGAAATAAACTTATTACCCGTTGTTTCAGAAGAGTTTAAATGCCTATTCCAAAATCAGTTTTGTTACTACTCAACTGGGATGTGCCTGAATGCAAGCATTATATAGCAATCCTATTTGATTCCTGTTTACTCGTAAAGATCGGGGACTAGGGACTGGGGACTGGGAAGATAGGAATAAAGGTGTACTGAGTTTTTTCAGAAGTCAAATATGAGTCCTATAAAACATAAATAAATATTAATATCTTAATAGTTATATATAAGTTAAGAGTTAAATAATCTTAGGAGAAATAAAAATACCTGGGATTTGCATCGGCAGTTGTATTTGCCAGATAGAGTGATGCAAATCCTTTCTCAACCTAGAATCACAATTTTTTAGCTGGCACTGGCAGGCATCCTGAGTCGGTGACTGCCCAGAAACCTTGCGTTTGAACATGAAGGGAGTAACAATGAGTAGTAATCTAGCCATCAAACTGCGCTCTGGAACTCAACAAGCCCACACTTCAGCGGAAAATGTGGCATTCATGAAATGTTTTTTGCAAGGAGTTGTGGATAGAGACTGCTTCGCGAAATTTTTAAGCAACTTGTATTACGTCTACAGTGAACTAGAAGCGGCATTAGAGAGCCATAGAGAGCATCCTGTGATTAGTGCGGTTTACTTTCTGGAACTTAATCGCCAATCCTCACTTGAAAAAGACATGGTATTCTATTATGGGGATAATTGGAGAGAGCAAGTTACAGCCTCACCTGCTGCCCAGAGCTACATTGACCGCATTCGGGAAATTTCTGCTAGTGAACCAGCCTTATTGCTAGGTCATGCCTACACTCGCTACATGGGCGATCTTTCTGGGGGTCAAATGCTACAAAAAGTTGCTCAGTCAGCCCTAAAGCTTTCTGGCTATGAAGGCACATCCTTTTACAACTTTGAGCAAATTCCTGACAAAAAGGCATTTAAGGATAAGTATCGTCAGGCATTAAATGCATTACCCGTTGATGATATAACAGCAGAACGGATTGTTGCAGAAGCTAATAATGCCTTTGGGTTCAATTTAAAGATGGCTCAAGAGTTAGAGGGAAGTTTAATTAAAGCACTCGGTCAAGTTCTTTTTAATAGCCTCACTCGTTCTCAAAATTCAGGTAGCACTGAAATAGCTGCGGCTAATTAATTTTGTCATTTGTCATTTGTCCTTTGTCATTTGTCATTTGTCCTTTGTCATTTGTCATTGGGGACAAGAGGCAGAGGGAAAAAACTTACTGTATACTGCTCCTGCTCCCCTGCCTCCCCTGCCTCCCCTGCTCCTCTGCTCCTCTGCTCCCCTGCCCCCTGCCCCCTATTAATTACTCCCTTCATTCATTGGAAAGCAACTCAATGGTTTTTCTATTACCTGGTGTTAAGTTCGATCTGGATCTGATTCAAAAGTACGACACTCGCGCACCTAGATATACTAGTTACCCGCCCGCTACAGAGTTAAGCGAAACATTCACTGAAACTGATTTTAAGGCCGCGATCGCCGCCTCGAATCAACGCAAAACTCCTATGAGTTTGTATTTCCATATCCCTTTTTGCCAAAGTGCTTGCTACTTCTGCGGCTGTAATACAGTAATTTCCAACAACAAGAATATTGCTAAACCCTATGTCGAGTCTTTGGTTGAAGACATTAAAAACACCGCAGCTTTAATCGATTCCGATAGAAAAGTGCTGCAAATCCACTGGGGAGGTGGTACTCCTAATTATTTGGAGCGTCACCAAATAGAATTTTTATGGAAAAATATCAATCGCTATTTCAACATCGATCCCCAAGCAGAAATCTCAATTGAGATTAATCCCCGCTATATCGATAAAAACTATATTTTCTTTCTGAGAAAGATTGGATTTAACCGTATTAGTTTTGGCATTCAGGATTTTAATCGCCAAGTTCAAGTAGCTGTCAATCGTATCCAGCCTGAAGAAATGCTCTTTGATGTCATGAGTTGGATCAAAGAAGCTAAGTTTGAAAGTGTGAATGTAGACTTAATTTATGGTTTACCTTATCAAACACGTGAGACATTTCAAGAAACGCTGAAAAAAACGATTCAATTAGATCCCGATCGAATTGTTGTCTTTAACTTTGCTTATGTGCCTTGGCTCAAACCGACGCAAAAAAATATTCCTCAAGAAGCGCTACCGCCAGCACAGGAAAAGTTAGAGATTCTGAAAATGACCATTGAAGAATTGACAAATAACCAATATCTATTTATTGGAATGGATCATTTCGCTAAAACTAATGATGAACTAGCGATCGCTCAACGTAATGGTACTCTTAAACGCAATTTTCAGGGCTATACTACCCACGCCGAGACAGAATTGTTTGGTTTTGGTTCCACATCCATCAGTATGTTAGAAGATGCTTATGCTCAAAATCACAAGGAGTTAAAGGATTATTATCAAACACTGGCAGTAGGTAGTTTACCTATTAGTAAAGGTATCAAACTCACTCAGAATGATATTATTCGACGGGATGTGATTATGAGTATTATGTCTCATTTTCAGCTTTATAAGCAAGATATTGAAAACAAATATCATATCAGTTTTGATGAATATTTTTCTGAAGAACTAGAGGCGTTAAAACCACTAGAAGCCGATGGTCTAGTCAGTTTATCAAAAAATCAGATTCAGATTACCGACATTGGTAGATTACTAGTAAGAAATATTGCCGTCATCTTTGATACTCACACAAGAACGCGAGAGACAAAATTCTCCCGCGCTATTTGATATCGCTTCTGCAAATCTTTACCACATATTATCCCCTCAATCTACCTTAAAAATCAAAGTTGAGGGGATATTATTAAGACTATAGCAATCCGATTTTATGTTTGAACTTATTTGTGTGGTGCATGAAGGGCAGTGGAAGCGCGCTCGGCAGTCAAAAGACAATTGGAATAAAGTTATTAAATAAAAAATGTCCAACAAAAAACGTAGTTAATTATTTATATTTATTTATGACAATATTCTCAACAAGATTATGAATAAATATTTTTCATACATCCCCAAAAAGTTAGATGCAAATGTTGTGCCTTAAGGTAGAGATAAAAGAGATGAGATTGATTAGTCAATAAAAAGTTAGTTTTATGGATAATAATTATGTCCATAACTAGATGTTTTTAATGACTTATAACTTAAATGTGCTAACACTTTTATTTAAAATTAAGATATAGAAAACGCGAATTCTCATTAAATCTGAAATATAAGTATTGTGTATAACTTTTGGATTTAACATTTACCCCATCTGGTAGAAATAATTTGTAATTAGAGTTGATAGCTTAGATATTAAGTGAGTGAGATTGTTGAGGCGGTTATGAGTATTATTGCTTGGATAGTTTTAGGACTTTTGGCAGGTGCAATCGCTAAAGCTATTTATCCTGGTTCTCAAGGCGGCGGAATTCTCTCCACAATGATTTTGGGTATCATTGGTGCTTTCGTCGGTGGAACTTTGTTTACCTTGTTAAGAACAGGAACTCTGCAAATTACTGCGGCTGGCGCTGGTTTAACTCTTCCCGGTATTTTAGTGGCTGTGCTTGGTGCAATCGTTGCTATTTATTTGTGGGGATTAATCAGAAGAAGCAGCAATGCATAATCGCTGATTGGCAGTTATCAACCCTGAGATAACTACTAAACTTTTTCAATCTTTTAGTTCACCAGTTGAAGAAGCTATAAAACATCAAATTAGCTCTATCTGGAAAAAGACTAAAAGATAAATCAATTCATTCTGAAACATCATAACTTTGGGAAGTGTAAATCTATGTTTTTCCACAAAAAAGAGCCTATTCATGCAGTTAACGTAAGCGAACCAAACCCCCGTTTTGCTCAGTTGCTACTAGAGCAGTTTGGCGGAGCTACTGGAGAACTTAGCGCAGCGCTTCAATATTGGGTGCAATCATTCCATGTCGAAAATGCTGGCATTAAAGACATGCTCCAAGACATTGCAATTGAGGAATTCAGCCATTTAGAAATGGTTGGTAAACTTATTGAGGCTCATACTAAAAATGTAGATCAAACAGAGGCTTACAAAAGTACTCTTTTTGCCGTCCGAGGAATTGGACCTCATTTTCTAGATAGCCAAGGTAATGCTTGGACTGCAAGTTACTTGAATGAGGGTGGAGATGTAGTACGTGATTTAAGAGCTAATGTCGCAGCTGAAGCTGGCGCTCGTCAGACTTACGAAGAATTGATTAAGTTGGCAACCGATAAAGGAACCCAAGAGACTTTAGTTCATCTGTTAACACGAGAAATTTCTCATACTCAGATGTTTATGAAAGCTCTAGATTCGCTAGGTAAGTTGACAGATCCATTCTTTGGTAATATTAAGCCAGATGAAACTGTTGCTCTTTACTACAACCTGTCTACAAACGGAAATGGTCAAGATGAGCGTGGCCCTTGGAATTCTGAACCAACGTTCAAATACATTGCTAATCCGTTAGAAAGCCACTCTTAATTGCATAGTTTGATTTTGAGTAAAGAGATGATTGGGAGATTCTAAAAAAATCTCACTCAGAAAGTAAAGCGGGTTATTTGCTCGCCTGATGTAGCAAATTTTAGGCTGTTTCACTACATCTACCAGATAAATATATTCCCGACTTTTCTTCTAAGAAGTCGGGAATTTTCGCTGAGTATTTGGCTATTACAACAATTGAAAATAGCTATAGCTAGAAATATTCAGAAACACGGAAAAATTTCTAGCGATCGCTTCTTCAATTTCTACCTCAATATTTCTGACTTGAGAAATTAATTCAACTAAAAATCCGGAGATGAACTCGTGATTGTCAACGCTACATCAAATGGTTGGGAAGTCATTTATCATCGTGCCCATGCTTTATTAGCAGCTCAACTGGCTGGACAATGGCAACGTAAAGATGCTCCAGTAAGATTATATGAAACAATAGCTGCAATTTCTCATCACGACGATCTAGAAAAAGAGTGGGAAGAAGATATTCTAACTGAAGCGGGTGCGCCAAAGGACTTCATGCTTTCCACAAATGCCGATTTAAATGCAGGTGTCGATAAATTGGCTAATTTAGCAAAGAATGCCCTTTACCGTGGACGATGGGTAGCTCTATTAATTTCCATGCACATCAGCCGTTTAAATGAATCAAGCCGGGGTCAGTCTTCAAAATTAGACAAACTTTTAGACGAGCAACTTCAAAATCAGCAACGTTGGCGCAAAGAATTGGGCATCAAAAAGGAGGAAGTTGATGCAGCCTATGCATTTATGCAATGGTGCGATCGCCTTTCGCTTATTCTTTGTCAGCAGGAACTACCTGAAGATGAGCGGTTTTTAGAAATTAGCAAGGGCCCTGAAGGTGAGCGCTATGACATTATGCAGCGCAGTGATAACTTGGTTGTTGTCAAACCCTGGCCCTTCCAAAACGATAAATTCACGGTCAACGTCGAAGCCTGTGACCTCTCTGAGGTGAAATTTGAGAGCAGCAGCAAATTAACTCAAGCGCTACAACAAGCCCCGATCAAAGTACTAGAGTGGAAATTTGTTAAGAGTTAGATGCATACAACTTACAGCTATTTTGCTGAAAATAGCTGTAAAAAACTAGGTTATGCGATCGCACTCTTCTATCAAATCCCTACTTATTCTTACAATGGAATCTGAGTAACGACTGCTAATGAGATACCAGAAGTAGCGATCGCATTTAGTGCTAAGGGGGCGAGAGCAGTTTTAATTATTTTAACCTTTATCTAAAGATGTAGTTTTAAAACAGATTGTTATTACTTATGATAGTTCCTCTACATCATTCCCATCAGTGAAAGTAAATATACTTAATAACTGAGGTTCAAAGCATGGACTCAACAGGTAAGGTTCAAACTGTGGACTCGTCCTGGTCTCTTCCACTGCTGTTGAAAGAGTATGCAATGAGCCGAGTAACTGTCTACTATTATAGCGACAGATGGGTTCCAATTAAATATTGTTCTTTGGAAAAGGCAATTTTGCTTCACCACAAGGCAAGTTTAGAAGGCAAGGAAATTTTTTTATTTCCTGCTAATATAGACCCTAATCAATTCTCAAACTCTTTTAACTAAAATGCATTGAGGTAGACTATTTTTCAAGAAAATTGTCAACAAATAAATTGGCTCTAGAGGCGTACATATATACATATATATGTACGCCTCTACTTGTAAATGGGGTTAGAAATGTGTGCCAACTTGAAAGCCAAAGGTGTGGCGATCGCCATAAGATACAACTGCATCAGGTGGTCTAAAGGCTGTGTTTACATATATCTCGTCAAAGATATTACTGCTTAGTGCTACGATTGCTAAGTCCAAATATATACACAATAAAAGTTGTTTGAGCTACTAAGATTCCCAGTGCTGTCCCTCCAAGTGCTACCCGCGCTTGAAAACTTCCAAGCTCATCAAGCTTTTGGGTTTCAATATATCTTGTTCTGGATTGCAGATGGTATTGCCATCTTGCTGCTTCTGAATTGGCGAGTAAACTCAGAGGTAGACTTAGAATATAGCCCAGAATCGTAAATCCTAAAGCTGTAGGAATAGTCAGCTTCAAGTTTTGAAATAGTAATGAGCGCATGGAACAAAAAATTAGCTAACTTTAAAAGTTTTACAACTATTTGAATAGTTAGAAATATACCCAAAGGTTGGCATTTAGTATTTTGAAAGTTACAGACAGAGTAGGAATCGCTATGCACACCGATCCAGATATTTAGTAGTAAAGATTTGGATTGCTTCTGATATTAAACCAACCCAGAACGCAATGCTACAACTGCTGCTTGCACGCGATCGTCTACTGCTAATTTATTCATAATTCCCCGGACGTGAGTTTTGATAGTGTTGGGACTGAGATAGAGTTTTTCGGCAATTTCTGGGTTACTCAACCCGTCTACCATCAGCTTTAATACTTCTAACTCGCGCCCAGATAAGTTGGCGGTGTTAGTGGTGGGTGAAGGCGGTTTGAGATTGTCAATGACTCGCCGCGCAATTTGGGGATCGAGATAGGCTGCACCATCAACTGCGGCTGCGATCGCACTTAACAATCTTTCCACACTTGCACCTTTGATACAATATGCATCTGCACCGCTAGATAGTGCCGCAATAATTTCTGTCTCTGTTTGATGAGATGTCAGCATCACTACATGAGTTGCTGGCAGTGCCGTCTTAATTTGCTGTGTCGCGGCAATGCCATCCAATCGCGGCAACCCAATATCCATAACCACCAAATCAGGTTTCAGTTGCAGTGCGGCTTGAACTCCCAAATAACCATCTTCAGCTTGTCCAACAATCTCCAACTGAGGATGAGCCATTAACGATTGCTCTAATCCCAATTGCATCATCGGATCGTCTTCGACAATTAACACGCGCAAGGGCGGAGCATCGACGGGTAAATTTAAGGGATAGCGAGTTTCTAAAGACATTTTTATTAATTATTTGTCATTTGTCATTTGTCCTTTGTCATTTGTCATTTGTCATTAGTTATTAGTTTTTTGGCTTTTGTTTTTTGCTTTTTTCACCTGCCAATAACCAATGACAATACAACTCTTGGAGAGGCTGCGTCAACGGCTTACCTCGACTTTGCTCGGTACAAGTCGCTCAGTACAAGTGACCAATGACCAATGACCAATGACTAATGACTAATGACCAATTATTATTCTTCCACGCGATAGCCTAACTCTGCTAAACTAATCCGCGACTGTCGCCATTTTGGCTGGACTTTCACAAACAATTCTAGATAAACTTTGCCAGCGATTAATTTTTGAATTTGTTCGCGGGCTTCACTACCAATTGCTTTGAGCATCGCTCCACCTTTACCGATGAGTATACCCTTTTGGGAATCACGCTCGACGTTGATAGTAGCAAGTACGCGGGTAATGCTGGGAGTTTCTTCTACTAGGTCAATGGCGATCGCTACTGAATGGGGTACTTCTTCACGAGTCAATAATAAAATTTGTTCTCGGATCAATTCACCCATAATAAAGCGTTCTGGCTGGTCAGTTACCAAGTCTGGAGGATAATATAATGGCCCAATTTCTAAATGTTTAATTAATAATTCTTGAAGTTGCGGTAATCCGCTACTAGTTTTGGCAGAAAATTTCACGATTTCCCATTCATGGGATTGGGCCATTTGGGCGTAACTATCATCTAGAAACTGCGAATCAGTCGGTTGTTGGTCGGTTTTGTTCATACCCAGAATTACTGGTGTTTTGCTGCGACTAAGCAAATCGGCAATGTAGCGATCGCCCGATCCACAAGCCACAGAACCATCTACCACAAATAACACTACATCTACCGATTCAATGGCAATTTTGGCATTTTGCACCAAGACTTCGCCCAATTGATGATGGGGCTTATGAATTCCTGGCGTATCTACAAATATTAACTGCGCTTCTGGTGTAGTTAATACACCGCGCAAACGGTTACGTGTAGTTTGTGCTACTGGTGATGTAATGGCAATTTTTTGTCCTACTAACTGATTCATCAAAGTAGATTTACCGACATTTGGACGACCAACAATGCCGATAAAACCTGATTTAAACTCAGGAGGAGCCTGGGGGATTGTTACTTCTCCTGGAAAAGAGAAGTTGTAATTTTCAATACTAGTCACCTTTAGCTCCACCCTCATATTTGATAGCTGGGATAACTTGGTTTTTTCTTAGACACAAAATAGGCATAAAATTACCCTGGCATTTTTAGGGATTGCTTTTGCCGAGGTTTAATCTACTACTGGCTCTACACTTATATTTTACATCTGAGATCGCCTTAGTTGTAGTATTCAGGATTCAGAATTTAGTAGTCAGAATTTTAAAAAAATAAACTCCAAGTTTACCTCATTTCATCGGCAATCATACCAAACCTACATAAATTATGACTTCTGGCTCAAGAGTTGCGGAATTTTTAGACTTTGTTTTGTTTTTAGATCCAAAAGAAACATAAAATTACTTTGGCATTAACAGGGAGGACTTTTGCTTAAGTTTAATCTGCTGCTAACTTTGGCTTAATTTTCATCGACTGCTTAACATATACATTTGGATCAAAATGTCAACAAAAAATGTGGGAGAACCCAAACGCATAGGAATTTTGACGAGTGGAGGTGATTGTTCTGGTTTAAATGCTGTGATTAGGGCTGTAGTAAATTGTGCTGTCAATACTTATGGCTGGGAGGTTTTGGGAATTCGTCAAGCGACTCTAGGATTAATGGCGCGTCCGCCACAATTCACCAAGCTGGAAGTCGATCGAGTTGACTCATTGTTAACTGCGGGTGGCACAATGTTGGGGACAACCAATAAAGGCGACCCTTTTGCCTTTCCAATGGCGGATGGAAGTTTATGCGATCGCTCCGAAGAAATTATTGCAGGCTATCATGAACTAGGTTTAGACGCTTTGATTGGTATCGGCGGCGATGGTAGCTTGGCAATTTTGCGTCGCCTTGCCCAACAAGGAGGCATTAATCTAGTAGGTATTCCCAAAACCATTGATAACGATATTGGCGTTACCGAACACGCCATCGGTTTTGATACAGCAGTAAATATTGCCACGGAAGCATTAGATAGGTTGCATTTTACCGCTGCAAGTCATAGCCGAGTCATGATTTTGGAAGTAATGGGTCGTGATGCTGGACACATAGCCATAGCTGCGGGAATTGCGGGGGGAGCGAATGTAATTTTAATTCCCGAAATACCTTATACAGTTGAACACATTTGCCACAAAATCAAAGAACGCCAAGAAAAAGGCAAAAACTATTGTTTGATTATTGTTTCTGAAGCCGTTCGTACCCAAGGCGGCGAAAATGTGACAATTACCAATCGCTTAGGTCAATCTCGATACGGGGGAATTGGCGAATATTTAGCCGATGAAATTATTCAGCACATTGGTGTAGAAACGCGAGTCACAGTTTTAGGACACATTCAACGGGGTGGGACTGCTTCACCACTGGATAGATTAGTTGCAACAGCCTTTGGCGTAGCAGCAGTTAATCTGATTGCAGAGGGTAAATACGATCGCATGGTGACATGGCAAAATCGCCAAGTATTAAGTGTACCAATTACAGAAGCGATCGCTCAATATAGCGCTGTCGATCCCAATGGTACTTTAGTTAAAACCGCTCGTGGTATGAGTATTTACTTGGGAGACTGAATTCAGTGCTGAGTCAAGAGTGAGGAGTGAGGAGTGAAGAGTTAAACAACTCTAAACTCCCAATGACCAATGACAAATGAAAAATGACCAATGACAAATGACAAATGACAAATGACAAATGACAAATGACAAATGACAAAT
>NZ_JAVRCK010000110.1:0-24969 GCF_034530815.1 Nostoc sp. DedSLP03 | reverse complement strand
TAAAATGATTATCATTACTGGTAGTGGAATAGTTTATTTTCTGGAAGTCCCTTAATTGTGCTGAGTTACTTAAGTTTATCTCAATCACTGGGCATGAATAAATTCAACTATCTTACGCAAGATATAATTAAGTAATATTGTCTGTTAGTCAAGGCTGAAGCTCTGACTACAAACCTTTGATTATTCATGCCCACTTACACTTAACTTATCGAATTTGGAAAGTAGCCAATTGGCTGATTAAATGGTCAAAATAGGGAGCAAGAATTTGCTGCCGATCGCCTTGGCAGCGTTTCAAACTAGCAGCCTTGATGCTTTTTAAGCCTAAAATCATTGCATCCAAGGGAACTTGTAATTCCTGATAGAGCAAATTCATATAATGCAGTCCTGTGGGATTTGTATATTCAGTGTGTCCACCTGCTATGCCATAAGTAATGCAGCGAAGAAAATGCCAAAAATCTCGCCAGCAAGCTTGGGCGCGTTCAGGTGGATAAAGACCGCCTCCAGGCTGGATAATTTCGGGATAAGTTGCTAAAACTTGTTCTCTAGATTCATCAACGATTTCGGCAGCGCGATCGCGTAACAATTGAGCAACAGGAATCAACTCAGAATTATCGGGTGACAAAGTTTTAATCTGCGATAAATCTTCGTCACTTAGGTAGCGAAAAGCATCATCCGCAGCTTTAAATATAGCGATCGCTGCTTTTGGATGGGACTGTTCCCACTCAGCAAAGCTGACAATTCTAGCTTTAGCGATTAATTCTTTAACGGTTTCGCTTAATTGAGTCATTGATTTAGGGGATAGGGTATGGGGCATGGGGCATGGGGCATTGGGCATTGGGCACTTGTACTTCGACTACGCTCAGTACAAGTGCCCAATGCCCTAAAATAAAGAATAGCTGTACCAAATGCACTTATGGAAATCCATAAAATCCAAGCAGAACTAAAGAACCCAGATTTTCAGTATCGTCTGAAGGCGATCGCTGCCCTCAATGATTATGAATCAGAAGTTGCAGTTCCTCTCTTAACAAGTAAACTTCATGACTCAGAATTTTTAGTGCGTTCTTTTGTGGCTAGGGGTTTGGGTAATCAACAATCAGCGGAATCTTTTGCAGCTTTGATGCAAATTATGAAATTTGATGATACTCCCAACGTGCGGGCTGAGGCGGCAAATTCGTTATCGCTATTTGGCAGAGTCGCAGTTTCTCATCTAGTTTTGGCATATTATCAGGATGACCACTGGCTAGTTAGACGGAGCATTTTGGCTGCGATCGCTGAAATGGATTGCCCTGAAGAACTATTTGATATATGCGTTCAGGGTTTAAAAGATGAAGATTTCACAGTTCAGGAATCTTCTGTTGATGCACTGGGCTTACTGGCTCATTCTAGTCAACATACTGCGGCATTATCCCAAATACTAACGTTGGTAAATGATGAATCTTGGCGGATGCGCGTGCGAGTTAGCTATGCTCTGAAACGATTTGATGAACCGGAAGCCAAAGCAGCTCTGAACCAACTCAGACAGGATGAAGATCACCGAGTTGTCGGCGCTGCTTTAGAAGACCTGTTGCCACAATAGCGGTGTGGGTTTGTTCAGAATAATAAAAAGGAGTCAGGAGTCAGAATTCAGAATTCAGAATAATCTACCCATACATGGATAAAGTTTTAATAAGAAATAAATTTTAAACTTTTGTTTCGTCCATAAGGAGCTAGGTTTTAAAGCAATATTCATTTAGTGGTCGCACAGAATTTATGCTGAATTCTGACTTCTGAGTTCTGAATTCTTTTTTATAAAACTTATCAGCTAAACGGTAAATATTTTACTTTACCTTAAATTTGACCAAAATATCCGGTTAATCTGCCAAAATCTGGAATAAAAGATCAACTTTTTCGAGATGAGGAGGCATTTGTGACTGATATACAAACTGGTCAAATGACTTGGCGACTACCAGGTTCCTCAGAAATTGCCTTACATTTGCGGCATAATGCTTCGGAATCTTGGCGATCGTATAAAGAATTTCCCCAATATGTTCTACCCGATCCGCCTGGTTTTTCCGAAGGATACGCGACATTTTTGGCACTCCTGAAAAAGAACTGGCAATTATTATGAAAAGTGCTGAGTTAAAAGTGATGAGTGCTTATAAATTACTTTTTAAGGGACTTCCAAAAAATAAATTATCCCATTTCACGTTCATCAAAACGACTTTCTTTCCCCCTGCTCCCCTGCCCTCAAAGCGTTCGCGTAGCGTCCCGCAGGGATGGAATATTTTTTAATTGGAAGTCCCTAATTCCTACTCACCACTCAGCACTCGTTACTCAGCACTGTATTGGTCAAGCACTCAAACTTTCACGAGTTGTTTTGCGGGTATAGGCATTCCAAACATCGAGTTCTGAATGTGGACGACTGGAAAGCATGGCTTTAGTTGCTTGTGTGAGTCCTTGAGCAAGAGTAAAATCTGCCCCAGCAATACTTTGAAGATGCTCCATCTCTGCATCACTGAGATCGGTTGCTCGCAGGTCTGTATCCCGCAAATCGGCTCCTATCAATCGAGCATTTCGTAAGCAAGCCCCTGTCAAATAAGCTTTTGTCAGATCGGCACCACTCAAAGAAGCACCTTGCAAATTGGCTCCTGTCAAGTCAGCGCCACTCAGATAGGCTCCACGCAGATTAGCACCTTGTAAATCTGCATTTCGTAAAGAAGCTGTATTCAGAAAAGCACCATTGAGATTAGCACGCGGCCCTACCGCTCCCGAAGCTTTGTAGTTATATTCTTCTGGCCATTTCGTTTGGGAATCATAACGCGCTACTTGGAGTTTGGCTCCCTCCAAATTTGCACCACTGAGATTTGCTTGTTGGAGATTAGCACGGTTTAAATAAGCTCCCTGCAAATTAGCCCCACTCAAATCGGCTCCTTGCAGATTAGCGCCTCGCAAATCTGCCCCACTCAAATCGAGATTACTTAATACCACCTCACTGAGGTCGGCTCCTAATAGCTTGGCTTTACTCAAGTTAGCTTGTCGAAAATCGACTTCCTTTAGATTAAATTGGTACAAATCTATGGAATCCACAGAGGTTCCGGCTTTCAGGGCTGTTAAGATTTCTGGAGTTGGACTGGGGCGAACGCTTGTAATAAGTTGAATTTCACTATTTGTCATCAGCTGATTAAAATATCACTTTTGGAGTTATTCTACACTTTAGTTAAACCGGGACTTTATCTCATCACTCAGTATTAATAACGCCAAAATTCGATCAAACGAGGTTTCAAACAGATGCATATAATACCGCCTTTGACAATGATCGACTTCTTCCGTAAAAGTGAGGGTACGTGGTTCACGGAACGCGCCGTTCATCATTTTGACTCGGCGGCGGATGAGTCGGGGGAGTCGAATTTGATTATAAAAGTCATGGAAAAGGACGATCCGAAAGTCCAAGAAGTTTGTAAAGCCCAAGGGATAGATCCTAGTAAAGCAACAAGCGGTGCTAGCTTTGCATGGCAGGCTAACCTAGATACCAGGCTACCGAATACCGATAATGCTGCGATTTTGGTTGATGTTCCCGACGAAACGAAGCGTTCTGGAAAACTGATTCGCAACCAAGGCTATGTTGAGAGTATTCCAGTTGTCAGCCGATATCGATTTGCTGATGATGGAGTGCTGACGATTGATACTGACTATGACAACAATCAAGGTCAGGAACGTTGTTGGTTTGTTACGGATGATTTTCGTGTCAGAGTCAGTACGGTACGAATGATGAACGGAATTAACTTGATGACTTATTGTTCCGAGCGTCGCTGTGTTTCCCAAGAAGTCTTGGAGCAAATGATCGATCGCAATCATGCTAGGCGTTAGGGGGATTGGGGACTGGGGACTGGGGGCAGGGGGAGCAGGGGAGGCAGGGGAGGTAGGGGGAGCAGGGGAAAAGGTTAAAGGTTAAAGGGAAAAGGAATAAATTTAATCTTTCCCTTTTTCCCCTTACCCCTTTCCCCATTCCCAATGCCCAATGCTCAATGCCCAATGCCCAATACTTCGACTTCGCTCAGTACAAGTGCCCAATGCCCCACGCCCCATTAAGGAATGTTGCTTTGTTTCTCATAAATGAGACGTGCACGATCGCCATAACTTATTTTCATGCAAGGGTTAATAAATCATGCTCTATGTATAAGCCTTTCCTGGAATTTTTAGAAAAAGAGCTATTTCAGCGGTTTGATTTACAAAGTAGGGTCATTCCCCCTGGTTTGGAATTCAAAGTTAGCGATCGCGGCAGAAACCCAGCAACTATTCGCAGTTGGTGTTACCAATCTCAAGAGTTGCGGAAAATTCGCTATACCTACATTGATGCTGGAGAAAGCGCTCAAATTTTTAACAGCGTAATTTATCCCAGTCACCACTACGATTTACCTCTGTTAGGGATTGATTTTTTATCCTTTGGTAAAGTCAAAAACCTGATTGTGCTTGATTTCCAGCCTTTATTTCAGGATGAAGATTATCAAAAAAAATATATATTTCCGCTAAAATCTCTCCACGATCGATACCCGGATTTGGCACAAAACTTAGAAATGAAGTTTTACGATGCCAACCAGTATTTTTCTAAATATCTATTGTTTGCCAAAACCGACCCGGAAACAGTGGCAACACGAGTCTTTGAAGCTTTTCAGGATTATTTAAACTTGTATTGGCAAATGTTAGCAGATGCCAAACCGCTCCAAGACCCTGAAGATATCCAACGGATTGTCAAAGCCCAAAAAGACTATGACCAATATAGTGCAGACCGCGATCCAGCATCTGGTTTGTTTAGCAGTTACTTTGGTCATGAATGGGCAGAACGCTTTCTCCATGAATTCTTATTTGAAGATGCTGTTCCCCTAGCAGTCGGTGCCGGCAAAAGATGACCGAAGTGACACTTTATCAACCATTTCTCGATTATGCGATCGCCTATATGCGATCGCGTTTGGATTTACAGCCCTATCCTATCCCCACTGGATTTGAGTCCAAGAGTGCTGTTGTGGGCAAGGGAAAGAATCAAGAAGAAGTTGTCACCACTAGTTATGCCTTTCAAACTTCAAAATTGCGGCAAATTCGAGCAGCTCACGTGCAAGGTGGCAATTCGCTGCAAGTGCTGAATTTTGTGATTTTTCCCCGCCTCAACTACGATTTGCCCTTTTTTGGGGCAGATTTGGTGACATTGCCAGGAGGACATCTAATTGCTTTGGATATGCAGCCGCTATTTCGGGACGATTCAGCATATCAGGCGAAATATACTGAACCAATTTTGCCCATTTTCCACACCTACCAGCAACATCTATCCTGGGGAGGAGATTTTCCCGAAGAAGCACAGCCTTTTTTCTCTCCCGCTTTTCTGTGGACTCGTCCCCAAGAAACAGCTGTCGTAGAAACTCAGGTGTTTGCCGCTTTCAAAGACTATTTGAAAGCTTATCTCGATTTCGTAGAGCAGGCAGAACCCATAACAGATTCCCAAAATTTAGTAGCCATTGAACAAGCCCAACTGCGATACCTGCGATATCGGGCTGAAAAAGACCCAGCGCGAGGAATGTTTAAACGCTTCTATGGTGCCGAATGGACTGAAGAGTATATCCACGGATTTTTATTTGACCTGGAGAGAAAATTAACAGCTATTAATTAGAGATTAATTAGAGGTTCTTTGACCTTTGACTTCTGCCTTGAAGTATTAGCAAACTTTAACCCAAGCCTATTGATTAGACATTTGGTGAAATGAAATATGCGTTATTCAGAAGTCTGATAGAGACGTAGCACTGCTACGTCTCTACATTCTTTTTCACCAGATGTCTATTTATATGGTTTAAAAAATTGGTGTAAATATAGATTAAAAAAATTGCTGATTTTTACGCAGCTACATCCGAAATCAGAAAGTAGAGAGTTGTAGTTAGTTGTGAAGATTTACAGAGTTTACAGTTAAAATAATAAAATTTGATTTGTTTGAAGTAGCCCTATATAAGAATCAGATTTAATTTTTGAAAAAGCGACCTCATTGGCAAGGAAAGAGGTAATTAATATTTGCCTATGTCTACCTTAAGAAGTCAATTCATTAATAAAATAAGAATCCTATACCCTGTTTATAAGTTCGAGCTATTGGCTGGCTAATCTTATATTTATCTTGTAAATAGGGAATTGTGGCTAGTAGTTACTTTATACTCATCCAACTCCTAAGAAAGAAGGCAGGAGGCAGAAGGGAAGAGGATTTGACTTGTTTCTTTCGCCCTTCTGGCAACTTCGCCTTTGTTGGAGACTCACGTTAAACTGAGAAAATAATCTAAGTTAGTTGTACTTAAACTAGTTTGTCTTTATAATGGTTTCCACCTTTCCCAATCCCTCTTCTGTTGACCTATCTCGCATCCGACTTCCGATCCGCTCATTGCAACCGCAATTAGTAGAGTGGCGGCGGCGATTGCATCAACAACCAGAGTTGGGTTTTCAAGAAAAACTGACTGCTGAGTTTGTATCACAAAAGCTGCAAGAATGGGGAATTGAGCATCAAACTGGCATTGCCCACACTGGCATTGTTGCCACCATCAAAGGCAACAAACTCACGACTCCCCAAGTTTTAGCGATTCGCGCGGATATGGATGCTTTGCCAATCCAAGAACTCAACGAAGTGCCGTACAAATCGCAGCATGATGGAGTGATGCACGCTTGTGGACATGATGGACATACAGCGATCGCTTTAGGTACAGCTTATTATCTCCAGCAGCATCGTCAAGACTTCTCTGGTGTTGTAAAAATTATCTTTCAGCCAGCAGAAGAATCACCAGGAGGCGCAAAACCAATGATTGAAGCTGGAGTTTTGAAAAACCCAGATGTTGAAGCGATTATTGGTTTGCACTTGTGGAATAATTTGCCTTTAGGAACAGTGGGTGTGCGCGCTGGCGCATTGATGGCAGCTGTAGAATGCTTTAACTGCACAATTTTGGGTAAAGGTGGACACGGCGCACTACCCCATCAAACTGTTGACTCCGTTGTTGTTGCTGCCCAAATCGTCAATGCTTTGCAAACTATTGTCGCTCGGAATGTTAATCCCATTGATTCAGCAGTAGTGACAGTGGGAGAACTTCACGCTGGAACCAAACGTAATGTAATTGCTGATACAGCGAGAATGAGTGCTACTGTCAGGTATTTTAATCCTAGTTTGAAAGACTTTTTTAAACAGCGTGTCGAGCAGATTATTGCTGGAATTTGTCACAGTCATGGTGCAAATTATGATTTAGAATATTGGTCACTTTATCCACCAGTAATTAATGATACTAAAATAGCAGAACTAGTGCGCTCTGTAGCAGAAGAAGTGGTAGAAACTCCTATTGGTATTGTGCCAGAATGTCAAACTATGGCTGCTGAAGATATGTCATTTTTCTTAGAAGAGGTTCCTGGTTGTTATTTCTTTCTGGGTTCTGCTAATCCTACGAAAGACTTAGCATATCCCCATCATCATCCCCGGTTTGATTTTGACGAAACCGCCTTGGCAATGGGTGTAGAAATATTTGTTAGATGCGTGGAAAAGTACTTTGTTTTATGTCATTAGTCATTAGTCATTGGTCATTAGTCCGTTGTAGTCACAAATGACCAAGGACGACCATAACAAAAATTTTCACAATCTCATTTAGGATGGCTATATCTCTAATTCGTGACTATCGGTTTCTGTTTATTGCTAACTTCTAAAGGCAAGAAAATCGTCATCACTTCCCCATAGTGTGGACGCTGGCGCACAATTAGTTTGCCACCGATCGCCTGAAACAAATGCTTGGTTGCAGCGATATTTAAACTAATCGTACCTGTTTCTGGTTGGAACATCAGCAGTTGACCTAGAGCTTTGCGAATTGGTGGTGTTGCAGGTATGGTGGTTTTATTTGAATCTTTGCACCTCAATTGCGGCGATAATTGTAACTTCAGTTGATCTCCTGCGGGGATAACTTGTACTTGAATATGGCTGCCAGCAGGTAAGTTGCGAGTAAAGTTTTCCATCAAACCAGTGAGAACCCGATCCAACATGGTGGGATTACTTACCACTGTTGGTAGTTGCTGGGGTAAAACAACATTCAAAGTTAAATTCCGCCGATGCGCTGCTTGTTCCCAACGGGGAATGCTCTGCTGCAACACTTGATCTAAAGACATCGGCGTGAGTTGAGTTTTTGACGATTTTGCTGAGGCAGTAGTTTCTAGTTCTGCGGCCTTAAACAGCAATTCCATCCGGTCAATTTGCTCTGTACACTCATGATCGATAACTTTTAAGCGATTGATCGCGCTAGCATCTAAGTCTCGCCGCTTCAACAGCAGACGAGTCATGGTGCGAATAGTTGTTAAAGGTGTGCGGACTTCGTGAGCAAAGGCTTGGAGCAATTCTACATCAGGATTTGAGGATTGGACATTGGGCATCACTTCGGCTTTGCTCAAGGCAAGTGGACATTGAGCATTGGGGAAAACTTTTCTTCCCTGCTCCTCGGTCACTGAGCGTAGTCGAAGTGCTGCTCCTCTGCTCCCCTGCTCCCCTGCTTCTTCCACAGTCCCTAGTAAACAGTCTTTAGTTTCTTCTGGTTCTGTTAATTCTTGAAGCAATAACTGACTAAAGTGAATCATCATGCGGTAGTCTGGTGCTACCGGAGAATACTGTTCTACTAATGTGTCCAAGCGCGCGAAAAATTCTGGATTAGCCAGCATTACCCGTGCCCCTAGCGATCGCCAAGCCTGCTGCACTATCTCTGGCTCAAAAGAAAATGAAAAGGTTTTTTTCCCGTCTTTGTGGGTTGTTAAAACTAGTACTAATCTGAATTTATCTGTAAAAACCAAACAAAACTGTTCTGCTCCGAGCGGATCGGCAGGTAGTAAAGGAAGTACCGATTCATTGGGAGCAATATCTTCATTGACAGACACAATTGCACCTGGCATCTGAAATGGCATCAGCGCCAAAGGGTTAAATGGTTTTGCTGTAAAAGTTACTGTTTCTAAACTTTGAGTCAATTTTGGTTGACTAAACAAGGGTGCTGGTGCAGCTAAAACTAGTCCTTGGGTTGTGTCAACTGAAGGGTCTGCTAAAGTATTTAATAGCAAATGTTCTGTCGCTGCGAGGCTGATCCGCCACTGCTGCTCTGCTTTAGCAGGTGAACATTCTGCCACACTTGATTGATTTTGGGCCAAGATTTCGCTCAGGCTTGGCAATATCCATTGGTACACAGGCTTTCACCCCTTAATTCAAGAGCGACTAACAGCGTCTAGGTTAGACATTTCACTACTATCTAAGAGGTTATAGCTATTTGTATACTGATGACAGTGGTAGAACCGAACAATTCAGGGGCAATTACCCTCTAACTGCGATGTCTACAATGGGCTATGCTTACGCACTTAGAGTTTGAAAAACATTAGCACTGACTTTTACCGATAGGCGTGGCGATCGCCGACTGATGAATGTGCTGGTTTCGCTACTCGAATTGGGATTGTAATTACAAACTCTGCACCTTGTCCGGGTGATGAAATACATTCCAAAGATCCACCATGCTTGTCAGTAATTATCTGGTAACTTATTGATAAACCCATACCAGTCCCCCTACCAATTGGTTTCGTGGTGAAAAAAGGATCAAATAAACGCGATTGGATTTCTTCTGGAATTCCTACTCCATTATCAGCAATCCGAATAATTACATTTTCATTTACCTGCTCAGAAGAAATGTTAATCAAGGGATTTGGACAAAGTTCTTGTTGGCAACAATCTTCTAAGGCATCGATCGCATTTGTTAAGATGTTCATAAATACCTGATTCATTTGCCCTGCAAAACACTGGATTTGAGGTATTTCACCATATTCTTTAATCACTTCAATTTCAGGGCGATTATTTTGGGTCTTGAGTCGGTGTTGCAAAATTAACAGAGTACTGTCGATTCCTTCATGGAGATCGACCGTTTTGAACTCAGCTTCATCCAAACGAGAGAAAATTCGGAGACTGAGAACAATTTCTCGGATGCGTTTAGCCCCCATCTTCATTGAGGTTAATATCTTAGGTAAATCTTCTGTTAGGTACTCAATATCTGCTTCTGCGTTAGCATTTTTTATTTCTGGCTCTGGGTTAGGATAATAATTTTGATAAAGCTTAATTAACAGCAGCAATTTTTGAGTGTAATCATCAGTGTGTTGGAGATTGCCATAGATAAAATTAACCGGATTGTTAATTTCATGGGCAACTCCCGCCACTAGTTGACCCAGACTCGACATTTTTTCTGATTGAATTAATTGGATTTGGGTTTTTTTCAGGTTTTTTAAAGCTTGCTGAAGTTCGGCTTCTGTCAGTTGTCGCTCGGTAATTTCGTCTCGTAATTGTTTGTTAGCACTTACTAAATCTTCTCTGGAAGATTGCAGATCGTCTGCCATTTTGTTGAACGAGGTAGCTAACTCGCCAATCTCATCGTGGGAGCGAATATTAACTCTGGTATCCAGTTTTCCTTCAGCCAGATTCATTACAGCTTCCTGGAGTTGTTTAATTGGTTTGGAAATGGTTATGGAAAGGAGATAACCGGCTGTTAAAGCAAATATGCTACATCCCAAACTGATGACCGATGTGACGAGAATATTTTTATGGGCTGTTGCTAAGGCTTCTTGATAAAGCGGTGTATATTCTAAAATTACTGCACCAATCATTTCATTTTTGCTAGTCTTAAAAGCGACAGCAATCAATTTAATCCCATTTGGGTATTCAGGACTAGTTTCAATATATGTTCTTGTTATACCATCTTGAATAGTTTTACCAACTTCATTATTGCGATCGTGGTCTAATCGCGTACCGATATCTTCCGTAACTACATCAGCTAAAATGATTTTATTCCGGTCTACAATCTCCAGATCGCGCTGACGTTGTTTGTGTAGCGATTGAACATGCTCTTGCAAATGGGCTAGCATCCGAGCTTGCGATCGCATTTTGTGCTTTTCATGCTCATGACTGACAAAATATCCCAGTAGTCCAGCAACTTCTTCGGCCTCTTGTTGAGCAAGATACTTAGCTATATTCAATTGTTGATTAGCATTAATTGCACCAATTATTCCTGAAAGAGTAGCCATTCCAAGAACACCCAAAATTAATTTTTGACTAATTTTCATTCCTTGCTCAAAACCTCAAGTACTGACTACTGTGCTAATTCAGTTCTAGGGAATTTGCCCTTTTCCTAAAATTCCCACTTATCAGCCTGAAAGCTACAGAGTAAACAACCATTAGCAAAATATGCGTTAGCGAGTTAGACACTCTTGCGTCGCTCTCAGCGTTGGCGCAGTCTCTCTAAGAGTTGCTATGCCGTTGGCGAACGCGAATAGCGTCTCTGAAAGAGAAGTCTTTACGCTGCGCTATCAAGCGTCACAGGCTCTCGTAGACATCGTATTTTTTAGGTAGATTAGCAATAGACTATCTCAAGGGCACTTTATGACTTCTTTTGATTCAGCTAAGGATTTAGTACTAGTTGTTGGTGCTACAGGTGGAGTCGGGCAATTAGTGGTAGGCAAGTTACTCGAAAAGAATTTAAAAGTTCGCGTTCTGACACGCAATGCTGCAAAAGCTGAAGAGATGTTTAACCAAAAAGTGGAAATTGCCGTTGGTGACATCCGTCAGCCAGCTACACTGCCAGCAGCAATGCCAGGTGTTACCCACATCATAAATTGTACCGGAACCACTGCCTTTCCCTCTGCGCGATGGGAGTTTGACGAAACCCCGAACTTGATTGAATGGGGAATTATTTTCTTTAATCCCAAATCTAGTCAAGCAAAAGCAAAGAATAGTCCGACAAAGATTGATGCTCAAGGTGTCAGCAATCTAGTAACAACAGCCCCCCAGAATTTGAAGCGATTCGTTTTCGTCTCTTCTTGTGGAATTCTCCGTAAAAATCAGTTTCCTTTTAGTATTCTTAATAGTTTTGGCGTGTTGGATGCCAAACAAAAAGGCGAAGAGTCCATTATTAATTCAGGATTACCCTACACCATTATCCGCCCAGGACGCCTTATTGACGGCCCCTATACCTCATACGACCTCAACACTCTCCTTAAAGCAAAAACAGGGGGTAAATACGGTGTGGTCATAGGCACTGGTGATACACTTTCGGGTGATGCCAGCCGGATTGATGTTGCAAACGCTTGTGTAGAATGCCTTTTTCAGCCAAATAGCTCTAGGAAAATTTTTGAAATAGTCAACCAAGGACAAAGACCACCTGTGATTGACTGGGAAACTCTTTTTTCTGGGATTGAGTAACTACTGAGTGCTGTTAGCGTCAGCGGGGCGTTTAGCCCGTGCTGAGTTAGGAGTTATTATTTCTCCTCTGCTCCCCTGCTCCCCTGCCCCCTGCTCCCTGCCTAATCCCCAATCCTTACTGCCTCTATAGTTTATTGCCTCAAAAGACGGCAAACACCACTCGGACGTTACGGTTCACCCTAATTACTGAAAGTATTAATTCTTCTACATTAGACAGAGTGAAGACAAATTAATCCATGAACCAACTAAAAACAAAATTTAGTTAGTTTAACCGTCCCAAGCAAGGTTCGGGAAACCACCCTTCATGGACTGGCTACCACTAAGCTTCAGTATATATATCAGCATAGTCTGGAGTTTTAACCCCAGGAAAGCCAAATCAAAGGTATTCATGCTGAACGGGCTGATTTCTTGACCCTGTTGGTTCAAAATTTAGTGCTTTATATTCTCATTCATTCATTTGTAGTTATACGGAGCCAGCACCTAAAATGGCAAAAGTAGTTGGAATTGACTTAGGAACAACGAACTCCTGCGTGGCAGTGATGGAAGGTGGTAAACCCACAGTAATTGCTAATGCTGAAGGTTTTCGGACAACGCCATCAGTAGTCGCATTTGCGAAAAATGGCGACAACTTGGTTGGCCAAATCGCCAAACGCCAAGCGGTGATGAACCCCGAAAATACGTTTTACTCAGTCAAACGCTTTATCGGTCGCCGCTACGATGAAGTGGGTAACGAAGCTACAGAAGTTTCTTACAAAGTTCTGAGCAGCAACGGCAATGTCAAATTAGATTGTCCAATTGCTGGTAAACCGTTTGCTCCTGAAGAAATTTCTGCAAAAGTTCTTCGCAAATTAGTTGAAGATGCCAGCAAATACTTGGGTGAAACTGTAACCCAAGCTGTAATCACTGTTCCTGCATACTTCAACGACTCTCAGCGGCAAGCAACAAAAGACGCTGGTAAAATTGCCGGGATTGAAGTTCTGCGGATTATCAACGAGCCTACCGCTGCTTCTCTGGCTTATGGATTTGACAAGAAGAGTAACGAAACCATCCTAGTATTTGACCTTGGTGGTGGTACTTTCGACGTATCCGTGCTGGAAGTAGGAGACGGAGTTTTTGAAGTACTAGCTACATCTGGTGATACCCACCTTGGTGGTGACGACTTTGACAAAAAAATAGTTGATTTCTTAGCTGAGAAGTTCAAGAAAGCCGAAGGTATTGACCTGCGGAAAGACAAGCAAGCTTTACAACGTCTAACGGAAGCCGCAGAAAAAGCCAAAATTGAGCTTTCTAGTGTTAGCCAAGCCGAAATTAACCTACCATTTATCACCGCTACCCAGGATGGGCCCAAGCACCTGGATACAACCCTGACTCGCGCTCAGTTTGAAGAACTTTGTTCTGACTTAATCGACCGTTGCCGTATTCCTGTGGAAAACGCCCTCCGGGATGCCAAGTTAAACAAAGGCGATATTGATGAAGTGGTGTTAGTTGGTGGTTCTACGCGGATTCCCGCAGTCCAACAGATTGTGAAGCAGGTATTGGGTAAAGACCCCAACCAAAGCGTGAACCCTGATGAAGTTGTAGCAGTTGGTGCAGCCATTCAAGCTGGAGTACTGGCTGGTGATGTAACTGGCATCTTGCTGTTAGACGTGACACCCCTATCTTTGGGTGTGGAAACATTGGGCGGCGTGATGACAAAAATTATCCCCCGCAACACTACAATTCCCACCAAGAAATCGGAAGTCTTCTCCACTGCTGTGGATGGACAAACCAACGTAGAAATTCACGTACTCCAAGGTGAACGCGAATTTTCTAACGATAACAAGAGTTTGGGAACCTTCCGCCTTGATGGTATTCCTCCAGCACCACGTGGCGTTCCTCAAATTGAAGTGGTCTTCGATATTGACGCTAACGGTATCCTTAACGTCACCGCAAAAGACAAAGGTACTGGTAAAGAACAGTCCATCAGCATAACTGGCGCTTCCACCCTGGATAAATCTGATGTTGACCGCATGGTAAGAGAAGCTGAACAAAATGCTTCATCTGACAAAGAACGCCGTGAAAAGATTGAACGCAAGAACCAAGCCGACTCCTTGGCATACCAAGCTGAAAAGCAGTTACAAGAATTGGGCGATAAAGTTCCCGATGCTGACAAGACTAAAGTCGAAGGTTTGGTGAAAGAATTGCGGGAAGCAGTTGCTAAAGAAGACGATGAGCAAATCAAAAAGCTCACCCCAGAATTGCAACAAGCGTTATTCGCTGTTGGTAGCAACATCTATCAACAAGCTGGTGCTAGTGCTAGTGCTGGTGCGGGTGCGGGTGCTACATCTGGTGGTGAACCTCAAGATAGTAGCAGTTCCTCTAGTTCTAGTAACGGCGACGATGTGATTGACGCTGATTTTACAGAGAGCAAATAATTCCTCTACTTTCTTTTGAGAAGATTGTTTTGTTCGACCTCATATTACCCATTCAGGCAAATGCCTGGGTGGGGATTTTTTTTAAGCAGTTAGAGGTTAGAAGTTAGGAGTTAGGAGTTTGAAGTTTAGAGTTAGAGTAGAACTAATATTAGTAACTCTCGATCTTAATTCTTAACTTTATTCCTAACTCCTCACTCTCAATTCCTAACTCCCTTATGCCATATCCACAAGCACCTTGGATACTCCAAGGTTATGCCATCCAAACTCTGCATTTGGTAAATATTGACCAAGTGCGTCCTTTAATTCCCTTAGAGTTAGAAATTATTTCTGTATGGCCTGGTAAAACCCTCGGTAGCGTCTATTTATCTAATTACGGGTCAGGCTCAGTACTGGAGTATAGTGAGTTAATTGTTGTCCCAGCTTTAGTTAATTACCAGAGGAAAATCGGCGCTTGGGTTTCCCACATTTATGTAGATAATGCTGATTCGGTGGCTGGCGGTCGAGAAATTTGGGGACTACCAAAGGAACTAGCTAAGTTTACCTGGGAACAAGGAAAGTATGTTACTGTGCATCAGGAAAACCGGAAGCTGTGTAGTCTTAAGTATAATCAACAAAGTTTGGCATGGAGGCAGTGGTTAAGTGCCTCTGCTTTCAGCGTCAAGGGTAGTGATTTGCTGATATTTCCTGCTGAAGTTGAGTCTGTGTTGGGTTTGATTGGTTCTAAGTTAGAAATCCCCGCCGAAAGTTCTTTTTCTGAAATCGGTTTAGGTCAGCCTTGGTTAACTGTGCGGTGTGAGCAGATGAGTTTGCGGGTTGATGCGCCAAAAGTGGTAGGTCAGATGGGTATGAATACTTCTCGGTTAGGCATTTTTAGTTCGGAATCGGGTTTTGGGAAAAGGGAAAAGGGTAAGGGTTAAAGGTTTTTTCTTTCCCTTTTCTCTTAGCTTTTTACACTTAACCGAAATGGATTATTGATAAATTTAGTAATGGTAACGACCTATTGATACCAATTCAATTAATGATTGCAATACATCCTTGGTTGAAGACGCGATGAATCGCGTCTCTACAAATGGTCTATTTGCCGCATTCTTTTTTCAAATTGGTATTATTTTGTGCGATCGCTGTTTCCCCTTCAGATTATTCTGAAAATATCCTAACTTCCTAACATCTGCAAGTTATGTAAAGTGGCATAAAGCCCTCCTTGTTGGAGTAGTTGCTCGTGACTTCCCTGTTCGATTAATTCGCCACGCTTGAGAACAAAAATCCGGTCTACATTGCGAATCGTAGACAAGCGGTGAGCGATAATAATCGCAGTACGTCTATGCAAAAGCTGGTTTAATGCCTCTTGAACTGAAGCTTCTGTACCAACATCCAAACTAGCGGTAGCCTCATCTAGTACCAAAATTTGGGGATTGCGAATGGCAGCCCGCGCAAAGGCTAAAAGTTGCTTTTGACCACTAGAAATATTTGTGCCCCGTTCTCGAAGTTGAGTATCATAACCTTGAGGTAATTCTTCTATAAACTGGGCAATGTTGGTTTCTTCGGCTGCTTGTTGAATCTGCTCAATGGTGTAGCCATCTCCTAAAGAGATGTTGCTTTTAACATCGCCTGCAAACAAAAAACCTTCTTGTAAAATTACTGCCATGTAACGCCGCAGTTCTGCTTGGGGTACTTCCCGAATATCTACCCCATCTATGAGAATGCGTCCTTGGGTGGGTTCGTAAAGGCGGCACAAAAGACGGATAATCGAAGTTTTACCCGCACCTGTAGGGCCAACTAATGCCACTTTATCACCAGGATGAATGGTAAAATCTAAGTCTTTAATTACGTAATCATCATTTTTATAAGCAAACCAGACATGCTCGAAGCGAATCTCTCCCAGTTCTGGCGGCGAAGTGAGGTCTGGGGATTCTAGATTAGCTACGATCTCATCTATGTAGCCAAATTTCGCATCAAATATTGAGAAGCGGACATTGGCGCGATCGCGAATTTCTATCGGTTCATCTAATATATCGCCTACGCGTTCAATGGCAGTAAAACCAGCTTGAATTACTGTAAATTTTTCCGCAAAAGCCCTTAAAGGGTCAAATAATCGCTGGGCATACAATACAAATGTCGATAAAGTCCCGAAAGTCAAGTTTTTTCCCAACAGCAACCACCCGCCCACGCACAAAACACTTGCGATCGCAATCAGTCCAATCCATTCTAAGGTTGCTGAAACAAATGAATCATAAAAGATGGTTTTATCCATTTGCTGAATGTAGTTGCTGTTTGTCGCCCGAAACAATTCGGCATTAAATTTTTCTCTACGGAACAACTGCACCACATTAATCCCAAGCACATTTTCTTGTAGCTGTGAATTCATGATCGAAAGTTCTTCTCGCCCTTTGTAATTGGCTTTGCGGTACTGTCTTTGAATGTAAACAATTACCCAGCTAGTTGGTAACAGCATCAATACTAGCAAGCAAGAAAGTTGCCACTGGATGGAAAACATTAAACCCAAAGTCACCAGCATTAAAAACAAATCGGATACAATGCCAACTGCTCCAGTCGAAAAGACATCGCCTAACACTTCCACATCGCTGGTGATTCTGGTAATTAATTTACCTACGGGTGTGCGGTCAAAAAAGCGCACTGCTAAAGATGTTACATGCTGAAATAAGTCTTGGCGAATTGCGGCGGTGATTTGTTGCCCTAGCTTTTGGACTATATAACCTTGAAAACCTGTCAACAGCAATTGGATGGCGATCGCAATTACCAATAATCCCTCTAGGATATTCAGTCCTTGCGAGAAGGGACGATTCCGGAAAAGTTCGTAAGTACTGGGTTCATTACGAATCAGAGAGATTACTTGCCCAATCAAGAAAGGTTGTAGGGCATTAGCTAGTGCGAGCGGTACGAGTAGGCACATCGACAGCGCCAGTAGCCGTCCGTTACGACGGGCATAAGGCACCAAACGCAAAAATAACCGCCAGTCATTTTCACGCCGACGATCTGGTGTATAAGATTTTTTCAGAGATTGGTAGATGCTCATAGTAAGAGCATTATATTAATGTTTGGAAAAAAACACGCTTGTTTAAAGTAGCGTTTATTTTTCTACTCTGATACCATGCCTGAGATAGAAACTGCAAGACTACTACTAAAACCCAATATTCCTCAAGATTTGGATGATTCCCTTTACATAGGGTAATTGTGCCTGAGATAGAAACTGTGCGCTTGCAACTAAGGCATTTATCTCTAGACAACATTGATTACCTATTTCGCCTCTACAACGATGCAGAAGTTATGAGGTATTTGTTAAGAGAACAAACCCAAAGCTTTTAGATATTGTCTCGTTGCCTTGTTCCCCTGCTCAGACTGGGAATGCTGTTCTAGAGGCAAAGCCTCCCGAACTCGCAGCAGCAGCCCAATTGAAGTGCATTTCCAGCCCAAAGCCTGGAAACGAGATTTGACAAAGCTTTTAGCTGAAGTTGACACCAATGACTGCTATGCGCTCCTACAGTATTTGTATTAATTGCTTCATAAATATTCCTGTCAGTATGAAAAAATAGCATACTTATCTGTTTACGTCTTATATCTAAAGATAGAAGATTGGGGTTAAAATTTGGGAAACCTAAGAGGGGTTCATTCCCAAGAGATGTTCTACCTACTTATCGCAGAATGCAACTGAGGTCAGATGACGCAACCTTTAAATCAAGTCAAAGAATGGGAACAACGTCGTGACGAAGCAAACCGCTACTACCAACGGGGGAAATTTCAAGAGTCTCTCGATCTTGCAACCAAAAATTTACACTTGGCTAGAGCAATTCCAGACCGAGCCAGAGAAGGTTATACATTAAACGACCTCGGTTTAGCTCACCTCAGTTGCTGGCAACCTCAAAGAGCATTAGAGCGTTTTCATCAGGCGCTTTCGGTTGCTATTGAAATTGGCAACACGCCAGCACAAGCAACTGCACTTAGCAATCTGGGTTCTACCTACAGCCGTCTTGGACGCTTTTCGCAAGCGTTGGAATATTTTGACAAAGCACTGCCAATCTTTAGGCGATCGCAAGATACTCAAAGTGAAGTTTCTACTCTTAATGATGTCGCACTAATTTATACTCGCTTAGGAGAACCGAAACGCGCACTGTTGCTACAACACCAAATTTTGAGGATGCGGCGATTGTTAGGTGACTTTTCTGGTGAAGCAACAACGCTCAATGGTATTGGATTTGCCTACAATGTCTTAGGCAAGTTTGAGCAAGCGCTAGAATTTTTTCAAGCAGCACTGCCAATTCAACGAGCCGTGAAAAATTTGCTTGGAGAAGCAACCACCTTGAACAATATTGCTTCTGTCTATCATGATTTAGGAAAACCCAAACAAGCACTATTGCTCTATTATCAAGTTCTTTTGACACGTAGAGCAATTAGCGATCGCGCAGGTGAAGCAACAACCCTTCACAACATTGGTTTTACCTACAGCACCCTGGCAGAGCATCGCCAAGCAATGAAGTTCTACAAGCAAGCCATTGTGATTTATCAAGAACTGGGCGATAATCTTGGAGAAATTTCAACTTTGCTGAATATGGGAAGCGTTTACGCCACCACAAAACGCAAAAAAATGGCGCGATCGTGCTATCAAAATGCCCAAGAGTTAGCAGAGCAAATTGAATATCAGCCACTTCTAGAAAAAGTACAGCAGTTCATAGATTCTCTGTAGCCTCTAGTTCCCCTTCTCCCGTATTGGGAGAAAGTGTACACACAAGTCCTTCTGACCTTCTCTAACTCCCCCGATGCATTGGAGGAGAACCGGATATTTCCCCCCAATGCATCGGGGGGATTAAGGGGGGTAAATTCAGGATTGGGGCTTCATTACCAAGATGTGTGTACACCGTAGCCCATATTGGGAGAAGGGGTTAGAGAATGAGGGCAACCCTACTAGTGAAATTAAATATGCGTTATGCAGAACCCTTGTAGAGACGTAGCACTTGCTACGTCTCTAGATTCTTTTTTACCCTAGCTACAATACCAAAGTTGTAGCTAGAGGACATCTATGAAAGCTTACGAAATTCAAAGCAACGCCGGGATTGATGGTTTGGCATTAGTCGATCGCTCTCAACCAAAACCCGCAGCTGGACAAGTTCTGATTCAAGTCAAAGCAACATCCTTAAATTACCGCGATTTGCTGGTGATTGAAGGAGCTTACAGTTCTGGACAGAAATATCCGTTAATTCCTATGTCTGACGGTGCGGGAGAAGTTGTGGCGGTGGGAGAAGGTGTGACACGGGTGAAAATAGGCGATCGCGTCGCTGGTATTTTCTTCCAAGACTGGATTTATGGCTCTTTAACCAAAGAGAAAATGAAATCCGATCTCGGAGGCGGTATTGATGGAATGCTAGCTGAGTATGTTGTATTACACCAAGATGGTTTAGTAATATTACCCGATCGCTTATCCTACATTGAAGGCGCAACTTTACCCTGTGCAGCAGTCACAGCTTGGCACGCACTTGTAACAAAAGGTAATATTGGTGCAGGTGATAGTGTTTTATTACTCGGTACTGGAGGAGTTTCAATTTTTGCTCTCCAGTTTGCCAAGATACATGGTGCTAGAGTGATTATTACTTCTAGCAGTGATGAAAAGTTGGCACGAGCCAAACAGCTTGGTGCTGACGAGACAATCAACTACAAAACAACACCAGATTGGGAAAAGCAAGTTTATCAATTAACTAATCGCATAGGTGTAGATCGTGTAGTTGAGGTAGGCGGTGCAGGTACTCTACCAAAATCGTTACAAGCAGTCCGCATTGGAGGACGGATTAGTTTGATTGGCGTATTGTCAGGTAGAGGAAATGAGATTGACCCCATGCCAATACTTTTTAAGAGTTTAACAGTTCAGGGAATTTATGTTGGCAGTCGGGAAATGTTTGAGGCGATGAATCAGGCGATGCAACAGCATCAAATCAAACCAATTATCGATCGAGTTTTTCCCTTCACTGAAGCGCGGGAAGCTTATTATTACCTCAAAAGTGCGGCTCACTTCGGTAAAGTCGTAATTAATAATTCGTAATTCGTAATGACGCTCCTGCGGACGCTCGAGTACTCGCTACCGCAACGCTTTCGCTAACGTAATTCGTAATTTTAAAAAGTTTAATTCTATGTTTCAAGTGGGGTTTAATTCCCACTTGAAATATAGTTATAAATTGAGGTGAGTTCAACAGACCTCTCCCTCCCAGCCTCCCTCTCCTAAAAGGCTACGGTGTACACAAGTATCTTGACCTGCACCTTTGTTGCATTGACGTGCACCTTTGTTGCATCGACGTGCACCTTTGTTGCATCGACGTGCATCTTTGTTGCATCGACCTGCATCTTTGTTGCATCGACCTGCACCTTTGTTGCATCGACCTGCATCTTTGTTGCATCGACCTGCAAAAATTAACCTACCCTAATGTTAGGTAGTAACTCTAAAAAACTTTATGTGTACACAGTAACTCCTAAAAGGCGAACGCGTTGCGTCTGGGTAAGGAGAGGGAGGAGTAACGAGAAAAGAAAAGTTTTTGCTCCCCTCTCCTCTCTTCTCTTTCAGAGACGCTAACGCGAACGAGACGCTGCGCGAATGTAGGAGAGGGGCTGGGGGAGAGGTCAAAATAGCACTCGTCGAACTCACGTTGAATTACGTTTAAACAGCAGCGAGAGTAGGCGCAGCGAATTTAGCATATCGCTCGATGTAGAATTCTTTAGAGTGAGCGATCGCTTTCACCGATTCACGCTCTTTCAAAGCACGTTTCCATTGGCGTAGACGGGTAAATTGCTCTGGTATTCCAAAGCCGCGATACTGCTTCAGTGCAGCCCAGCGCTCAAACCAAGGAAAATAGGTAAAATCTACCAAACTAATAGATTCACCAAACCAGTAAGGGCCTTCTTTAGAAAGCTTTGCTAAACCTTCGTTTTCAATGAATTCCAGATGTTTAGATAGTTCCTGTTTCGCTTCTTCTTGTTTGTCGGGATCTGAACTCCGCAGCAGGGTAGAAAAAGCGGGAACGAATCTGGTATTAGCAAAATCGATCCAAATGCGAGCTTGTGCCCTATCAATGGGGTTACTGGGTAACAGTGGTGGATTAGGAAATACCTCATCAAGATATTCGTTAATTACTGCTGACTCCCAAACTCGGTTATCGCCGTGAGTTAGTGCAGGCACTTTTCCATAAGGGGAAACTTTGCTAAATCCTTCAGGCTTATTCTGCAAATCAATCTCAATCAAATCGAAGTCAATGCCCTTCTCTTGGAGTACCAAGCGGGTACGGTGAGCATAAGGACAAACAACTGCACTGTATACTTTGATTTCAGCCATGTTTAAGTTCCTTGGTAAATAGGACTTGTTAATCGCCATTGAGAATTGAATTTTCATCCAAAATCCCAAATCTTAAATGGGAATGGGGCATTAGAAGTGGGGTATTATTTATTATTCTTCTCCTGCCTCCCCTGCCTCCCCTGCCCCCCTGCCCCCTAAACCCAGGGCACTTCTTCAGGTGCATAACGGAAGGCGCGGAAGACTGTATTTTGCTCTCCACGAGTTACGGGCGATTTTTCACCTGGAATATTCCGAGATGCAAAATAGGGATTGATGTATTCCCAAACAATTTCTCCTGCGACTGTCACCTCGAATATCCGGCCGTAAGCACCTTCTGTAATCAAGGTATTGCTATTGGCTAAACGTTGCGCCCCTGATATGTATGCACTGAAGAAATTTTGGGGCGGGTTGTCGGTGTATTCCCAAACTATCTCTTTAGTTTGACGGTTCACCTCAATCACACGGGAAAAATTGAGAGCAATGTTACGGCGATGTGCGCCATTGTCGAAAATCAAGATATTACCGTTAGCTAATTCGTTCGGGAAGTGCTGCTGTGCTAGCACGTCATCGCCTAGTGTCCAGATGATTTCTCCGGTTTTGCGATCGATAATCACAACTGTGGAGATATTACGAAAGCTTACTATAATGCTGCCATCGGCGAGTTCACCTACAGTATTTCCATGAGTCCATTCATGTCGATGATCTTGGGGTGTAATCGTAAATATATCTGGATCGAGGTGTTCGTGGGCGTGCCAAGTCCAAACGATTTCACCTGCTGGAGTCACCTCATAAAGCACATCCGCATAGATATCACCATTTGGTTCTGTACCTGGTACGCCACCTTTGATCCGAGGAACCAAAGACTGAGGTATCTTTTCAATGGCGAGTAGAATTGTATTGCCATTGGCAAGTCTGCGCCCATCATGATGATGATCTGGATGCTTATATTCCCAAATAATATTTCCTTTGGGATCTGCTTCTAAAACAACACCACTTTTGAATGCAGCCCATAAAGCAAAACGTAGTGGTTCTTCTGGTGGAGTCTTACCATTATAAAAAAGGTTGCCATTGGGCAAAAGATAACCGTATAAGCCTGGTGGATAAGGCAGATTCCACTGGTGTACTACTTCTCCTTCCAAGTTCAGAAGGTAGACTTCACCTTGACCTGTCAGAGGTGTGAAAAGTGTGTATCCTTTAAATACTTTTTCGGGATTGTAAGCTCTTAAACCAGTTCCCCGACGACGAATAGTATTCTGGTCAATTAATGTTGCTGTAAAAGTCATATTTTACCGACTAAATATCTAGTTTTGAATCTAAAAATTGAGAGAGAGTGCATCGCGCATCTTTACTTCTACTCTGAGAATGAGAGGCAGATGAGAATGAGAGCCTCTGGCTCTAGGAAGGCATTACCAAGCTAGAGCCTGGTAACGAGGCAAACTATCTAAAATTTTTGAATTTTGAATTTTGAATTTTGAATACTTCGACTGCGCTCAGTACAAGTTTTGAATTTTAAATTATTTATGGTGCTGGGTTTGGCGACTGAGTATGAACTATATCCAACTCTTCCAAAATGTCTTTGTTGAGTACTACATTCACACTTTCTAAATTCTCTTTAAGTTGTTCGAGTGTTGTTGCACCAATAATTGTGCTAGGCACAAACCAACGACTCCGCACAAATGCTAAGGCTAGATGCGCTGGACTTAGTTGATGGCGTTTGGCAATTTCTACATAGGCTGCTACGGCTTGACTAACTTTTGGTTTGAGATAGCGCTGACCAAAATTTTCAAACAAAGTGACTCTTGATTTCTCTGGTTTGCCATTTAAATATTTGCCAGTCAAGAAGCCAAATGCTAAAGGACTATAAGCTAATAACCCAATTTCTTCGTAATAAACTGCTTCTGCTAAGGCTCCATCAAATACTCGATTTAGCAAGTTGTAAGCATTTTGAATAGAAACAATTTTGGGCAATCCTAATTGTTTAGCAGCGTTACTAAATTGGGCAACTCCCCAAGGGGTTTCGTTACTCAAACCGATATAGCGAATTTTTCCAGCCTTAATTACATCGTCAAAAACTGCTAGTTGTTCAGCAATGGGAACCGTTTCTCCCACTTGAGTCGGATCGAACACTGTTTGTCCAAATCGTGGCACGTAGCGATCTGGCCAGTGGATCTGATACAAATCGATATAGTCTGTTTGTAATCTTTTTAAACTATCATCTACAGCTTGTTTGATATTATCACGGTCAATTGCTTCGGCTCCACCACGTAACCATTTAAAGCCTCGACCAGGCCCAGCAATCTTAGTAGCTATAAGAACTCGATCTCTTTGTTGACGCTTTAACCATTCCCCAATGTAAGTTTCAGTTAATCCATAAGTTTCGCCACTTGGTGGGACAGGGTACATCTCAGCCGCATCAATAAAGTTGACTCCTTGAGCAATAGCATAATCTAGCTGCTCGTGGGCTTCTTCAATGGTGTTTTGCTTTCCATAAGTCATAGTGCCCAGACAAATTTCGGAAACTTTTAAGTCACTTTTGCCAAGTTGGTTATACTTCATATTTCTGCGTTGTTATTCACTCGATTGAACAGTGATATTTTTGTTGGATATTTTGTATTTTGTCAAGGACATTATTAGCTTTTAAGTAAATTAGCTTCAAACAATACTGGATTTGACACTAAGACAATATAAATTTTTCAGAGAATATCAAGTCTATACTCCTTTAAATCGATATTTAAAGTGTAGTTAATGCATATAGCTGTTTATTATTGCATAGATGAACCAGATAAGTAAGTTAGTTTTGGGTAATCAAAATTTTAAATATGTAGTAGAAAATACTTGCTTTTATTGGGTATTTGTGAAATAGACTGTTTTGGGCTGAGTATATAGTACAGCAAATCGGTAGATTTTTCGTAGTATATCAAAAATCTTAAGATTATTCTAGGGCGTGTCATCAATTAGGTAAACTGGAATCAGAACTGCTGAAAAAG